>CBESNZ010000141.1:0-8015 GCA_965531045.1 uncultured Acidimicrobiales bacterium | reverse complement strand
GAGCCAAAGAGTGTTGCCAACCCCGTCTTCCCCTCGACATCGACCAGGTCGACCGTGAGCCCGATGCGAGCCGCAGCCGCGGCCAAGGTCGCAGCGCTGACGGTCTTGCCGACGCCGCCCTTACCCGCAACGATGATGACGCGACTGGCGCGGAAGAAGTCCTCAGGAGACATGCGTGCGTAGGCTATCTGTCACTCGGTACCGCCCGGTTGGCTCAATGGGCCATGGCTTCCGCAGCGCCGCTGTCTTTTCCAGAGGTCTGATCTCCAAAAGCGCGGTCCTGCAATTCTCGATCGCACTATTGGTGGCCACGGCGTTGTTCGTCGGCATCGCCGCCGCGCAGGACGATTCGCCGGACTCCACGGTGGCCCCGACCTCGGATTCGGTTGCACCCTCCACCGACGACTCGCCGACCGATGAGGTGGGAGGCGTCACGGTGCTCGAGATCAATGGGCTCATCGATCCGGTCCTGGTCGATTTCATCAGCCGCTCACTCGACGAGGCCGAAGCGTCCGACCCGCCAACGTTGGCGCTGTTGCTGCAGATCGACAGCCCGGGTGCGGTCGTCGACGACGATGTCATCGCGGCCCTCGCCGATCGCATCGCGGCATCGCCCGTCGCCGTCGTCGGATGGGTCGGCCCATCGGGGGCCGAGATGCGTGGTGCCACGGCGCAATTGGGGGCATCCTTCGACGTCATTGGCCTGTCGCCCAACTCGAGCATCGGCGAGATCGGTCCCACGATGGTCGACGCCGATCGCCTCGCCGACAGCTATGGGGGCCAGGTCGCCCGAATTCGCGACCGTTCGTTCGGCTATGGCGACCTACCCGACCGCGAGTTGGTCAACGCCGAGCCGACGTTTGGCATCGCCATACAGTCGCCGACCATCGGCGATTTCCTCGTCGGCCTCGATGGCGTCGTCACCGAAGAGGTCATCAGCCCCGGCCTCGGTCCCGACGGCGGCGACCTGATCCAGCTGCAGCCGGTCAACCGGGTGCGCTTCAGTGCCCCGAGCCTGCTCGACCAGACCTTCCATTCGATGGCCAGCCCGGCGGTCGCGTACCTGTTGTTCATCATCGGTCTCGCATTGTTGCTCTTCGAGTTCTACACGGCGGGCGTTGGGGTCGCCGGGGTCATCGGCGCCGGCTTCTTCCTGGGCGGCTCCTACGGGCTCTCGGTGCTGCCAACCCGCTGGTGGGCAATCGCACTGATCGTCGCATCGGTGGTGGCGTACGCCGTCGATGTGCAAACCGGGGTGCCACGCTTCTGGACGTTCGCCGGAACGACGATGTTCATCGTCGGTTCGCTCACCCTGTACGACGGCGTGTCACTGCCGTGGCTCACCTTGGTCGTCGGTATCGTCGGCATGCTCCTGGCGATGATCAACGGCATGCCGGCCATGGTTCGCACCCGCTTCTCCACCCCGACGATCGGTCGGGAGTGGATGGTGGGCGAGCTGGGCGAAGCCGTCGACGACGTCGACCCGGAAGGCACCGTGCGGGTGCGCGACTCGGTCTGGCGAGCTCGCACCAATCGCGCCACGCCGATCCTCGCGGGCGAGCAGCTGGAGGTCGTCGAGGTCGACGGCCTGTTGCTCGAAGTCGCCCCCCTCGAAGGCGCGGCCGAGGACTACCGGGAGCGGGCTCGCAAACCCAAAACCGACGCCCCCGTTATCGACGCAAAACAGTAATCCCCGGAAATGTGGGCGTGACCCTTGTCACCCGCCGAGCAGCGCGCCTAGGTTCGGTTGTACGGAGTTAGGGGACGTTATGGCAAGGATCGCGCAAAGGGTTCGAGTACAGGAGAACTGGCGGGTGCGGGCCGCCTGTCGTGGGCCGCAATCGACGGTGTTCTTCCCGCCGCCGCACTTCGAGCGCAAGGACGACAAGCGTGAGCGCGAACGTCGAGCCAAGGAAATCTGTCTCGATTGCCCGGTCATGTCGTCGTGTCGGCAGTACGCCGTGGCCATCAAAGAGCCGCACGGCATCTGGGGCGGGCTGAACGAGGCCGAACGTCGCGACAAGGCCGCCGCCGCGCAGAACTAGTCACCCGGTCGCCTCTGGGCGGGGCAACTACAGCGCTGGCAACCGCGGTCCGGCGATGCGCACGTTCTCGCGCCGGCGGGTTCGCCCGGTGGTGTCGAGGATCGCCAGCAACGGCATGGCGTGCTTGCGGGTGCAGCCGAGCGCGGTCCGAAACTCCGACACGGTCACGCCGTCGGGTTGATCGCGCAACAGCTTCGCCATCTCGGTGGCCGCGTCATCCACGACCCGAGCGGCGAAGTACACGCCGCCTTCACCGATCACCTCTCCTCGCCGCACCAGCTCGCGCAGCTCGGCGCGGTCGACGTCGTCGGCATCGGGCGGGGTGAAACCGCCCGCCTCGAGCTCGGCCAGGAAGGGGTGGTCGGCGACCGGACTCGCCGCTTCGCCGAATCGTGCATGACTGCCCTCGATCACGACGCCGTCGACCAGTTCGATCGCCAGTCGATTTCGATCGTCGAGCGCCGCGAGATCGAGGCCCAGCGGGCCGGCGGCCTCGACGTCGCCATGCAACTTCTGGAGGGTTACGGCCAACGCATCGGGGTCGACCACCCACGGGCCGACGGACGGATCGACGTCGGCGCCGGTGAGCAGCTTCAGGTGTGACGCCTCGACCCAGCCGCGTTCGGCGATGACCCGTTCGACCGATCGGTCTGGCGCGGCCTCGGCCGCCTTCACCTGCGGATCGATGTCGAGGATCTCGCCGCCCCCGACGGTCTCGGACCGGCCGGCTTCGCGCAACACGAATCGGTCGCCGGGAACCAGTGGAAGCGCCTCGGCGAGGAACACGCGGATGAACCCCGATTGGCCCGGTGCGATCGCGGTCGGACCGAGGACGCGCAAGCGGATCGGGTGCTCGCCCGAGCCGAGGTACAGCAGGTGGGCGCCGCGTCGGCTGACGTCGTGGTCGAGGGCGTCGAGCACGGAGAGGCTGGCGTCGAACCGATCGGTTCGGTGCCATTGCTCGCCCTGCACCAGGACGTTCCCTCTGCTGACCTCGTCGTGCGCAATACCTCCGAGGTTCAGCGCGACCCGGTTCCCGGGCCCGACCTTTGTACGTCCGGCGTAGAGGCTCTGCATGCCGCGAACGCGAACACGGCGGTTCTGCGGCAACAGGGTCAGCTCGTCCTCCACTCGCACGCGACCGCCGGTCAGGGTTCCGGTGACGACCGTGCCCGCGCCCTTGGCAGAGAAGGACCGATCGATCCAGAGCCGGGGCCGCTTGTCGTCAGCCGATTCGGGGGTCTCGTCGAGCAGGCGGTCGAGGCCGGCTCGAAGGTCGTCGACGCCGATCCCGTCGATGGCATCGACCTCGATGATCTCGGCGTCCTCGAGAAAGGTGCCTTCGACATGATCGGCGATGTCCATCTTCGCCAGCTCGATGAGGTCGGGATCGGCCATACCGACCTTGGTGAGCGCGATCACCGCATGCTTGGCGCCGAGCAGGTCCAAGATGCGCAGGTGCTCCTCGGTCTGTGGTTTCCAACCTTCGGTCGCGGCGATGACGAACAGGCAGGCGTCGACCGCACCGACGCCGGCCAACATGTTCTTGAGGAAGCGCACGTGACCGGGAACGTCGATGATGGCGATGCCGCGGCCCGACGGCAGCTTGGTCGAGGCGAAGCCGAGGTCGATGGTGAGGCCGCGAGCCTTCTCTTCGGCAAAGCGGTCGGGGTCGGTGCCGGTGAGAGCGAGTACCAGGGTGGACTTGCCGTGGTCGACGTGGCCGGCCGTGGAAACTACGTGCATGCGCGCAGTGCCTCGGCCACCCGGGCGTCGTGGCTGGGGTCGACCGTCCGTAGGTCGAGGTACGTGTCGCCCTCGTTGACGCGAGCGATGATCGGCAGTTCCGCGGCTCGTAGAGGTTCGCGATGATCGCCTGGCAGGCGCAGGCCGGCGGAAGGAATCTCGACACTTGGCAACGTGCCGCCGCCGGGAACCGCCATCGTGTCGACCACGATGCCGACGTTCATGGCCTCGGCTCGGGCTTTGAGTTGGCCTACGGGGATGCTGGCCATGGCCCAGAAGGGAATGCGGTCGCCCTCGCGGGCGAGGTAGGCGAGCGCCAGATCTTGCAGCGCGCTGAGTACGAGTCCGCCCGGTCGCAGCGCGCGGGCCAGCGGATGTTTCGCGCACATCGCCACCAACTCGGCGTCACCGGCGATGATGCCGGCCTGCGGACCACCGAGCAGTTTGTCGCCCGAGAACAGCACCAGGTTTGCTCCGGCCTCGAGTGTTTGGCGGGCCGCCGGTTCGTCGGCCAACCAACCGGGTGGACCGTCGGCCAACCAGGGGCACGCGGCGTCGAGCAACCCGGAGCCGATGTCGGCCACGACCGGAATGGGCAGGGTGGCGAGCTCGGCGGTGGATACGGCCTCGGTGAACCCGACGATCTTGTAGTTCGACTGGTGGACCTGCATGGCCAGGGCAACGTCGCGGGTCGCGTCGTCGAGGGGGCGTCGATAGTCGGCCAGACGGGTGCGGTTGGTCGTGCCGACCTCGACGAGGTTGGCGCCGGATTGCTCCATCACCTCGGGAACGCGGAAGCCACCGCCGATTTCCACCAGCTCGCTGCGAGACACCAGAACGTCGCGCCCCTTTGCCAAGGCCGCGAGGACCAACATGACCGCGGCGGCGCAGTTGTTGACCGCCATGGCCGACTCCGCGCCGCACGCCCGGGCCAGGAGCCCGGGTGCGTGTGACTGGCGCGACCCCCGCTCGCCGGTGGCGAGATCCATCTCGAGGTTGCGGTAGGTACCGGTGTCGCCGGCGGGCCACGGAGCTCGGCCCATGTTGGTGTGCAGCAGCACGCCGGTGGCATTGATGACCGGTTGCAGAAGCGCTCGGCGAAGCGCCTCGGCCTCGACCCGAGCACTCTCCGGGTTGCCGGCCGCTATCGCCGAACGAGCGGCTTCGACCAACAGCGGATGCGGCAGCCCCGAGTCGGCGAGCGATCGCGCCAGTTTGTCGACCGAAGGGGGGCGCTGCTCCATGAGCCACAAGGATACGCGCGCGCGGCGGCGTATCTACTCACGCAACGGCGAGCCGAACAGCGGTCTCCGTCACCCCCAGTGGTGGGCGACGGCCTGGAGGGCTCGGCGGGCGTTGGTCTCCAAGAATCGAGCGGCTCGTTCGTCGGTTGCCTCGACCGCCATCGCAGCGGTGATCGGGTTCGGCAGGTTCACGATGTGGCCGAAGCGGTAGTCGTCCCAGCACCGCTCGAAGGGGTAGTCGGCGACGCCGCTGGCCAGCAATCCTGCGTGGTACCGCTGCAGGAGGCCGTGTTCGTGTTCGGCTCGCCAGTCGGGTTCGGCGCTGCCCGCCAGGAGAAAAGCGAGGTCATAGGGCCCGCAACTTCGGGTGGCGAGCTGCCAGTCGATCGCCACCGCTGTGCAGTGCGGTGAAGCTGTGTCGTTTGGTGAGGCTGTGTCGTTTGGTGAGGCTGGGTCGCGAAACAGCGCATTGTCGAGCCGGTAATCGCCGTGCACGAGGGTGAGCGGTCCGGTGGCGAAACGCTCGAGCGCCTCATCGAAGTGGGTCATCGCTCGCGCCGCGATCGACAGGAGCCCGGTGGGCATGGTCGGCCCGAACGCATCGAGAAAGCCCGGCCACATCATCGAGAAGAGGTCGCGGTAAATGGTGACGACGTCGCTCGTCGGCGATGGCAGCCAGTCGTAGGTGGCCAGTTGCGGGTCGTTCCAATAGCGAGCGTGGAACGTCGCGGCCGTATCGACCATGGCTTCCGCGTCGGTCAGATTCAGTCCGAGCAGTTGCTCGCCGGGCCGGTGTTCGGCCAGGTCGGCGAACACCAACCGAGGTGAGCCATCGGCATCGGTGCTGGCGTGAAAGCAGCGCGCCAACCACGAGACGTCGTCGGGGAGTACGTGCGCGAACGACCCGACCTCTCGGGCGTAGTAGCCGAACTGCTGGGCGATCGCGTCGTTGGCCTCGTTGGCGCTGGCGAGCTTCACCACAACCGATTGGGGAAGGCTGGTGTCGGTCGACGTGAGCCGGGCCCGGTACAGGGTGCTGAGCAGTCCGACGCTGGCGGCGAAGGGCTCGACGTCGACGTCGGTGATCGCGTCCGGGTTGTTCGGCGACAGGACGTCGCGCAACCAGTCGGTGTCCACCCCCGATCGGTCCACGCCGGTTTCCATGCCCCATCTCTACAAGATTTCTGACTGCGGGGTGACGCGCTCGGGTGCCTGGGCATCAGAAATCTTGCGGGGGCGTAATAGCGTGGGGCGATGGCGTCCCCGCAGATTCCGAAGTACCAGGCGATCTATGCGCGGCTTCGCCAACAGATTCTCGACGGCGAGTATGCGGCGGGGCAGAAGCTGCCACCGCAGCAGGAGCTCGCCGATACCTTCGGCGTCACCCTGATGACGCTGCGCCAAGCGGTCGCGAGCCTCGAGTCGGACGGACTCGTCTGGGCGGCGAGGGGAAAGGGCACGTTCGTTGTCGATCGGCCGGTCGACATCAGCCTTGGCAACCTCTCGAGCTTCGCAGCACAGATGCAATCGGCCGGTCTCGATCTCGAGACCGAAGTGCTCGACATAGCGGTGCTGCCGGCGGCCGATCACGCCCCTGCCGCTGCCGCTCTGGCGGTCGAAGGCGAGCTGTGCCGGGTGTCGCGGCGGCGGTCGGTTGCGGGGCAGCCGTTCAGCCTGCAACGCAGCTACTTCGATGTGTCCCTCGGTGTCATCGATCCGGACGAGCCGCAGCTCGATGCATCGCTGTACGACGCGATCGAAGCGGTCACGGGTTGGACCGTCGCCGAGGCGCTCGAGTCGATCACCGCCGTCGGACTCGAGGCCGACGACGCCGCGACCCTCGCGACTTCCGCACAGCAGCCCGCGTTGTTGTCGGTGCGCACGTCGATCAATCAGTTCGGTCGTGCGTTTCTCTACGACGAGGCCCTCCTCGTCGGCGATCGCTGCACCATCGCCGCCAATCGCACGTCGGACCGGCTGTCCTTGCAGTACCAGGCACCGCACGATCCGTCCTGAGTTGCGCCGCGGAATTCGCTTGACGAACCGCCCACCCGTCAATACTCTAGAACTCTAGAGGTAATCACCTCGACCGCTCTGGAGTCACGCGTGACCACACCTTCATCAACCTCATCAGGCCCCAATCCTCTGATCAGCACGGCGTTCCACGACGCGGCATCACCCAACCACATGGGCACCCCCGACGAGTTGGGGTTCTTCGGCGAGTTCGGCGGCCGCTACGTGGGCGAGCCGCTGATCGGCGCATGCCAAGAGGTCGAGACGGCCTTCATCGAGGCATGGGCAGACGAGGCGTTCCGGGCCGAATTCCTCCACGTGCTCAACACCTACGGCGGTCGGCCGTCTCCCACCACCGAGTGCCACAACCTCAGCGAACAGCTCGGCCTGCGGTTGCTGTTGAAGCGCGAAGACCTCAATCACACCGGCAGTCACAAGATCAACAACGTGATCGGGCAGGCATTGCTCGCCAAGCGCATGGGCAAGACCAGGCTGATCGCCGAGACCGGCGCCGGTCAACACGGTGTCGCAACCGCGACCGCTGCCGCATGGTTGGGCATGAGCTGCACCGTGTACATGGGCGAGGTCGACATGGCCCGCCAAGAGCTCAACGTGTTCCGGATGCGGCTCCTCGGCACCGAGGTCATCCCCGCCATGTCGGGCAGCCGCACCCTCAAGGACGCGGTGAACGAAGCGATGCGAGCGTGGGTCTCGGAGGTGGGCGACACGCACTACTGCCTCGGCTCGGTCATGGGCCCGCACCCCTACCCGTGGATGGTGCGGACGTTTCACGAGATCATCGGCACCGAGGCCCGCCAGCAGGTCGAAGCGCTCACCGGCGGCCTCCCCGACGTCGCCGTGGCGTGCGTCGGTGGTGGATCGAATGCGGCGGGGCTGTTCGCCGGATTCGCGGATGAGGCGTCGGTGCGGCTCCTCGGGGGCGGACCCCCCCGCGGGGGGGGAGCCC
>CBESNZ010000140.1:0-8020 GCA_965531045.1 uncultured Acidimicrobiales bacterium | reverse complement strand
GAGTTGCGATGCGACCCCGAGCTGCACGATGGCCAAACCGATGGCCACGGCAAACGGCACGCGGAGGTTGATCCAACCCAGGAAACCCCCGATCAGGGTTGCGAGCGACGTCGCCCCGTAGCCAATTGCGCTCACCCGGGCTTGCCGTCGTTGATATTCGTCCGCACGACCGAGTGCCTCGAGCGAGTCGTAGTGCAACGACACGTCGGTTCCCGAAAGCGCGGAGAACCCACTGGCCATGAAGAACTGCGAGGCAGCGATGGCGGGAAACCAATCGTCGCCGACGACGACGAGTGTGTGCGCAACCATCCAGCACAGCGCGGCGAAGCGCATCGTCGGCACTCGTCCGAATCGGTCGCTCACCCAGCCGGACGGGACCTCCAGCACGACGACGAAGAGGTAGTACAGCGACGCCAGGAGGATCGCGCCGTCGAGGTCGAAGCGGGCTCGGGTGAAGAGCACCCCGACCGGTATCCACACGAACGCCCCGGCAATGCCCTGATGAACCGGAATGAGCTTGAGGTTGTGTTCCAGTCGGTCGTTGACGATCTGGCTACCGTAGTTGCGCAGTCGATATATTCGGGAACTTTTCCCGTGCGGCCAACGTCTCATCTCCGCCGCATCAATACCGGCAATCCCGCACCGATAGGTGCTTTCGTCGTAGAAAGGGCACGTATGCGACTGTCCAACCCCCTCCCCCGATTTCCCCTCCCCAAACTCCTGCTGAGCGGTCTCCTTCCGCTCGCCATGGCCGCCACGGCCTGCGGCGCGGACAGCTCAGATGTCGACACCGGCGCCGCCGACACCACTACGACAACCGCGTCCGTCGACGACGGGACGGGAGTGGACGGCGATGCCGTCCCGGCACAGAAGCTGGTCGATCAGGAGTGGCGGTTCACCAATTCGATCGTCGGGGGCGACGCCGTCGTTCCCGTCGACCCGGGTGTCGTTGCCACGCTGCGTATCTCGGCCGACCGGGTGGAAGGATCCGCGGGCTGCAATACCTTCAGCGGCGCCGCGTCGCTCGACGAGGATGGCAAGACCCTCACCATCGACGCCGTCAGCATCACCGAGATGGCCTGCGAGGACGCCACCGATTGGATGCCGGTGCTCGACCTCGCTCGGGTGTGGAACATTTCCGTCAGCGGTGACGCCCTCAACCTCACCGCCGCCGACAAGGGCGGCGCCGGCTTCGACCTGGTACCGCTCGCCGACGGCGTCGACGCCGAACCGAAAGCCGACAACCCGCTCAATCAGTCCATCGCCGACGACTACGTCGGCCTCACCGAAGATGCCGCGCTCACAAAGGCAACGCAGGACGGCCGGGTGGCGAGAGTCGTCGAGCGCGATGGCCAGCCACTCCCCGTCACGCTCGACTTCAACCCCGATCGGTTGAACTTCACGATCAGCAGCGACGCGGTCACCCACGTCGAATTCGGCTGAGTCAGCCGCCGACCTTGGAGCGGTAGGCCTCGACGAGGCCACGGAACGCTCGTCCCCGATGGCTGATGGCATGCTTCTCATCGCCCATTTCGGCGAAGGTCCTACCTCCGGCTTCGTTCGGAGCAAAGACCGGGTCGTAGCCGAAGCCTCCGTCGCCCGACCTCGATTCGGTGATCATTCCCTCGACCACACCCTCGACCGCCAGCTCGGATCCGTCGGGCCAGACGATCATCGCGACGGTCTTGAATCGTGCGGTGCGGTCGGCCGGTGCGACACCCTCGAGCTCGGTCAGGAGCTTCGCAACGTTGGTCTCGTACGTGGCATGCTCACCGGCAAAGCGGGCGGTGTAGACCCCGGGTGCCCCGTCGAGTGCGTCGACCTCGAGCCCGGTGTCGTCCGCGACCGCCGGCTGGCCGGTGGCCGCGCAAATTGCGGCTGCTTTGAGGCGAGCGTTGCCCACGAGATCCGGGGCGTCCTCCACGACCTCGGGAAGGTCACTGGGCCGCGGTAACAAGTCGGCGACACCTTCGAGAAGCGTCGCGATTTCGGCGACCTTGTCGGGATTTGCGCTGGCCAGGACCAGCGTGGGCAGTTCGGCCACGACGTTACGGGCGCGGCGCAGGCGGTTCGGCCAGAATGGCCCGCTGGGCAGCCACGATGTCGGCGATGCCGCCGTCGGCGAGGCTGAGCAGTGCGTCGAGTTCGTCACGGGAGAAGGTGGCCCCTTCGGCCGTGCCCTGGACCTCGATGAACTCGCCGGCACCATTCATGACCACGTTCATGTCGACCTCGGCGGTCGAGTCTTCGATGTACGGAAGATCCAGACGAGGCTCACCGTCGATGATGCCGACCGAAATTGCGGCGCAGTGATCGGTGAGCGGATTGGCGGCCAAATCGCCGGCGAGGACGAGGCGGGTGAGCGCATCGTGCAACGCCACGAAGCCGCCACAGATCGCCGCGGTACGGGTTCCGCCATCGGCTTGCAGCACGTCACAATCGACGGTGATCGAGCGTTCGCCGAGTGCTTCCATGTCGCAGACGCTGCGCAGCGAGCGGCCAATGAGTCGCTGGATCTCCTGATCGCGACCCGAGACCCGTCGCCGGATCCGCTCGCTGGAGGATCCCGGCAGCATCGAGTACTCAGCGGTCACCCATCCCTTGCCGGACCCGCGCATCCAACGCGGTACATCGTCGTCGACCGAAGCGGCACAGAGAACCTGGGTCTTCCCGAAGCTGACGAGACAGGTACCCGCCGCCATTTCGGTGAAGTCCCGTTGGAAGGAAAGCGAACGAAGTTCGTCGGGTTGGCGGCCATCGGGACGCATGGAAATCTCCTCAGATTACGAAGGTGGCACCGATCTCGGCCACCTCGACCCGTGCACCGTAGGCGATTTCGGCGGCTTCGCGGTGGGCTTGCACATCGACGCCGGGAACGAAGTGGGTCAGCACCAAACGTTCGGCTTCGGCTGCCTTCGCGAGCAGACCCGCTTCCCGGCCGCTGACATGGGGTGCTCGACCCTCGTCTTCGACGGATAGCGACGCCTCGCACAGGAACAGATCGATGCCCGGGCCAAAGTCGGCGAAGTCGACATCGGGCCCCGTGTCGGAGGAAAACACGAAGCTCTTGGCACCCACGTCGACGCGGGGGGCAAGCGTCTCGACCGGATGGTCGGTTTGCAGGAAGCTCCACGCTTGATCCGCAATCGTGAAGCTGGAGTCGGCCGTGATGGTCGTCCACGGCATGGACGGTCCCAGGTCGTCGGATCCGTGGGCAGCCACGATCGCCTTGAACAGTGCTTCGGTTTGGGCGGTGCCGTAGGTCTTCACCCCCCAAATACCGAGGCAATAGTGCAAGGCGTTGCGCAGCACGGGAAGCTCGGCCCAATGGTCGGGATGACAATGGGTGGTTACGACGGCGGTGAGTTCGTTGAGTGGTATGTGGCGCTGTAGTTGAGCGATGACCCCCGGACCAGCATCGAGGAGCACGTTCGCACCCTCGCTCTGCACCAGGTAGCCGGTGCAGGCGCCGCCGGCTTCGGCGTAGGTACCCGAACATCCCAGGATCGTCACCGTGATACTCGACAAGTCGTCTGCTCCCTTTGCGTGCTCGTATTCAGTTTGCCCGGCGGGCGCTAGTCCCATGGGCATGCCTCGGCCCGAAGGAGTTCCGGCCCGAGCAACCGACGCCCAAGATCCTCGAACCACGTCACGTCGCCTGAGGATAGGAATCGGTGCGTTCCCGCCGAGACTGAATCATTTCGCGCCATCCCGCTGGCCAGCAGCCGCTCACGAAGCTCGAACGCGGTTTCCTCGGCCGACGACACGAGCACCACATCACGCCCCATCACCGAACTCAGGGTTCGGGCCAGGAACGGGTAGTGCGTGCACCCGAGCAACAGCGCGTCGACGTTGGCATCGATCAGCGGCGCCAACAATCGCTCGGCGAGGATGTGCACCTGCTCGGTGTCGGTCTCGCCGCGCTCTACAAATTCGACGAAGCCGGGACACGCTGCGCACGTGAGCACGGCCTCGGGGTCGAGCACCTCGACCAGTCGTTGATAGGCCCCAGAACCAATCGTGCCGACGGTGCCGATCACCCCGACCCGTCCCGATTCGGTGACCTGTAAGAGCGAGCGGGTGCCGGGCTCGATCACCCCGATGACGGGCCGGCCAACTTCCGCGGCAAGCGCATCGAGGGGGGCCGCAGCAGCTGCGGTATTACACGCGACGACCAACACCTTCACGTCGAACTCGTCGACCAAATAGTGCGCAATCTGCCGAGCGAATCCCGCCACTTCCGTGAGGTCGCGCGACCCGTACGGGTATCGGCCGGTATCGCCCACATAGACCAGCGACTCGGCGGGCATCAGGTCGATCATTGCCCGTGCGACGGTCAGACCACCGAAGCCGGAATCGAAAACCCCGATAGGTCGATCCTTCACACCATGGAGTCTAGGCGCCGCCCCCTGGCGACTCGCACTACCGTAGGGCCGACTCGCACTACCGTAGGGCCGACTCGCACTACCGTAGGGCCGACTCGCACTACCGTAGGGTTATGGTTCGATCGAGGCCGGCGCCCGGCAGGCTGCCTCCCCTTTCTTCGTTCGTTCGCGGCAGTGGCCACCACCACATCGCCGTCTTCGCCTACCGCGGAATGTCCAGCACCGAGGCAGAACTCCCCGCAGCCGCTCTGGCGGATCAACTGGGCGCCACGGTGCAGTTCTACTCCGAACCGGGCGGCGACATCGTCGGCGTCGAACCGAGCCGAACGGTGGAGTCCGTGGTGTTGGCCGAGGTGTCCCCCACCGTACTGGTGCTGCCGGGTGGGCTCGGATGGCGCGATCCGGCCGAATCCGGCCCGGTCGTGGAGTGGATCACTCGCGCTGCGACATGTGCGAAGGGGCTACTCACCGTGTCGACCGGGTCATTGCTCTTGGCTGCGACCGGGCTCATCTCCGGCGAGGCGGCCGCCGGCCATTGGCTCGGCCGATCCCTGCTGAGAGATCTCGGTGCCGACTCAACCTCGGAACGGATTGCCACGAGCCACGACAGCACCTGGGTCACCGCATCCGGCAGCTCCGCCGCCGTCGATGCGGCCAAGCCGCTCGCCGACCGCATCCTGTGGGGCCGCACGATTGCCGCCGAGCATCGAGCCCGGCTACACGACGGCGGCACTCAGAAGTAGATGATGCTTTCCGCGCGTTCGATGACGTCGTCGATCGGATCGGTCCAGACACCGGTCGACAGGTACTTCCAACCCCCGTCACAGACGATGAACACGATGCTGCCCTCTTCGATGCGGTCGGCGGTCTTCAACGCGCCGATCAAGGCCGCTCCGGCAGATATCCCCGCGAAGATGCCCGCCTTCTCGGCCAGGATGCGGGTCCCTTCGATCGAATCCCTCGGACGCACGATTCGTTTCCCGTCGAGCAGGTCGAGCCCTCCCCACTTCTCGTACACCGGCGGAATGTAGCCGTCGTCGAGGTTGCGAAGGCCTTCAACCTGTTCGCCGATCGGCGGTTCGACCGCGAGGATCTTCACCCCCGGCTTGTGCTCCTTGAGGTAGTGCCCGACCCCCATCAAGGTGCCGCTGGTGCCGAGGCCCGCAACGAAGTGGGTGATGTCGGGAACGTCGGCGAGGATTTCGGGCCCGGTCGTGTCGTAGTGCGCCTGGGGGTTCGCTTCGTTGCCGTACTGGTAGAGAAAGACCCAGTCGGGGTTTTCGTCGCTCAGCTGCTGGGCACGCCGAACCGCCCCGTTCGACCCTTCACCGCCGGGGCTGTCGATAATTTCTGCGCCCCAGATCTCGAGCAGCTGGCGCCGTTCGATCGACACGTTCTGCGGGAGAACGATCTTGATCTTGTAGCCCTTCAGGCGAGCGATCATCGCGAGTGCGATGCCGGTGTTGCCCGAGGACGGCTCGATGATGGTCTTGCCGGGGGTCAGCTCGCCACTGGCCTCGGCGGCCTCCACCATTGCCTTGGCGATGCGGTCCTTCACCGAGCCGGCCGGATTCTGGGATTCGAGCTTGGCGTAGATCCTCACCCCTGGCTTGGGGCTGAGATGACTGACGTCGACGACCGGCGTGTTGCCGATGGCGTCGAGGATGGATGCGTGCACGACCATAGGTTCACTATAAACCCGATAAGAGTGGTCAACTATTCCCCTGGTGTGATCTCCACCGGGTGTTCGGCGATGGTGTCGCCGAGGATCTTGTACGACCGCATTGCCGGCTCGGGGTGTTTGAGCGAGACGATGACGAAGTACTGCTCGCCGAACGAGTCGAAATGCGCCGCGTCCTGCACGTCCGTTGGCGACGGGTAGGCCGTGGTGAGCGTGTGGCTGTGCATCACGCCGAGAATGGCGAGTCCGGCGCCGTCGACCATGTCTTCGGTCGCCATCTGCTCGCGCGGGTCGAGCCGGTACACCACCGGCGACTCGGCGGCGTTGGTCATCGGGTAGAACACGTCGACCTGGTTCGACCCGAATGCCCCGGCGAAAAGGCCGCATGCCTCGTTCGGGAGACAGACCATCGCGTGATCGACCATCTGGCGGTGCACCTCTGCGGTGATATTCAGCACGGTCCCAGGGTACGGCCGTATCATTGGACCGACTATGGCCAAGGGAAGTGCAGCGTCTCGCAACAAGGCGCAGAAGGCGAAGGTCGTCGACTCGACCAGCAAGGTCGTCGCGACCAACCGGCAAGCGCGCCGCAACTTCGACGTCATCGACACCTACGAGGCCGGCATGGTGCTCGTCGGCAGCGAGGTCAAGTCGCTGCGCGAGTCCAAGGTGCAGCTGGCCGAAGCGTTCGCCCGGGTCGAAAACGGTCAGGTGTTCTTACTCAACCTGCACATCGCCCCGTACTCCAAGTCGACGTCGATCGCGTTCGGCCACATCGTCGACCGCAAGCGCAAGTTGTTGCTCAACCGCTCCGAGATCAACAAGCTCGATCACCGCATGGCCACCGAAAACCTCACGCTCATCCCCCTGTCGTTGTACTTCAAGGAGGGCCGAGCCAAGGTCGAGCTGGCGCTGGCCCGGGGCAAGAACGTGCACGACAAACGCCAGACCATTGTCGATCGCGACCTCAAGATCGAAGCCGACCGCGCCATGCGCGAGGCCGGCAAACGCTGAATCGTTGCGCACTCGCACGTTCGTCGCTGGCGCTCCTCTGCGGGCTCTGCTGAACGCAGGCGGTCAGCCGTCGAGTCGTCGGCCATCCCGGTGCGGTGCGGCACCAAGGCCGCAGCGGTCATTGGTCGCTTTTGGTTTGGTTGTCGGGGCTGCAGAGGATTTCGCCGTTGGTCATGCTTGTGGGGCCGCCTTTGGAGCTGGGTTGGATGTGGTCGGCTTGGAGCCAGGCCTGCCGCGGGCGAGAAATGCGTCAGCATTTCTTGCGCAACGCGAAGCGTTGCCGGATTCAGACGAGTAACGCGTTCTTCAACGCAGGCGGGAACAGTCTGACGTCGGTTCCGAGGTCGATTGTTCGTCCTTTTGCGTTGAGGATTTGTCGTCGGAGCCGGCCGAGGAGCAGGGCCGGCCAGGCTCTTCGAGGATGCAGCGGTGTGCCGCGGATTGTTTCGCATCTGGCATCAGGATCGTCCCAGCGGAGCATGTGTTTGTTGCGCAATCGCTCGTTCGTCGCTTGCGCTCCTCTGCGGGCTCTGCTGAACGTAAACGCCGTGCCGTCGATTCGTCCCTCATCGACTCCCTTTCCATCTACGGCGGCGCCGAGTCATAGGCCATCCCGGCGCGGCGTGGCACCTCAGGGTTGTGGCTGGCGCTGCCTACGAAGCCGCGCCGCTTTGTGACGGCTTGGGAACTGCGAAAGCGTTTTCGCGCTAGCGAAAAGGCGCTAAGTGACAAGGCCGCCAGGCCGCCAGAACGACATCCGCATGGAGAAGCCAATAGGCGAGAGCTGTTTCCCACTCGTTGAAATCGAGGGTGTCGAGCCAATCGATAAACATCTGCTGATCGCGCTGCAAATGGAGGTGGGTGCGGCCGTTGTTGAGCTTTCGAAGCTCGCGAATGTGGGCTTCGGATAGGACACCGTCTTGCCAGGCGTCAGCCAAAA
>CBESNZ010000139.1:0-8095 GCA_965531045.1 uncultured Acidimicrobiales bacterium | reverse complement strand
GCCGAGCAGCGATTCAGCACCGAGGTGTATCGCGATGCCGAGGGGCGGCTCGTGTTGGTCGCTGGTGGCGATCCGACGCTCGCAGCCGTTGGCCCCCATTCGCTTGCCGCCCTGGCCGAACAACTCGTCGACGTCGGCGTGACAGAGTCAGCGGGACTCATCATCGATGTGTCCATGTTCGAAGCCGCCACAATGGCCCCGGGCTGGCTCGACTGGCAGATGCCGACATACGTCGGGCCGATGTCCGCGTTCATGGTCGACGACAACGACCACCGAGCCGACGCCGCCTACGTTGCCGAACCAGCCCGTGGCAACGCAGAGCTCTTTCGGTCAGAGCTCGAAGCAGTCGGCATGGACATCGATGGGCCGACAGAGGTCCATCACGAGCCGGTAGCGGTTGTGGGTGAGCCGCTCGCGCGACTCGAGTCGGCGCCGGTGTCGGACCTTTTGGGATCCATGTTGTTGTCCAGCGACAACGAAATGGCCGAGTCGTTGGTCCGTCGCATCGGCTCCGGATCGACCAGCGCGGGGACCGCAGCCATCGAGTCGGCACTCGAGCCTTGGTGTCTTTCGCTCAACGGGACCGCCGCCGACGGTTCGGGTCTGAGTCGCGGCAATCTGCGGAGTTCCGCCGAGTGGGTGGCGCTGTTGCGTTCGGCCCAAGCCCAACCCTGGGGCGCCGAGCTGCGGGCATGGCTGCCTGTGTCCGGCGAGTCCGGGACGTTGGCGCGTCGACTATCCGGTGTCAGCGGCTCGGTCTCGGCCAAGACCGGCTCGATCATCGGCGGGCGAGCTCTCTCGGGGTACGCAGTGACCGACGCCGGCACCGACGTGGTCTTCTCGATCATCACCAATGGCGATGCCGAGGCGGCCGCCTCCAGTCGAGCGGCCATCGATGGACTGATTACCGCGGTGGTTCGCCACGGGTAAGGTCGCTCGCATGACATCGCCATTCACCGGGTTGAGGATCGTCGAGTTGGGATCGAAGACCGCGGCCCCATATCTGGGGAAGCTGTTCGTCGACGGCGGCGCCGACCTCGTGAAGATCGAGTCGCCACGCGGTGATCCGTTCCGGCGTTGGTCGGCTTCGGGATCACCGATCCCGGCCGGAGAGGACGCCGCGTGGTTTCGCTTCCTCAACGCCGGCAAGCGCAGCGTGGTGATCGACCTGGACGCCCCGTCCGGCCTCGACGAGCTGACCTCCTGGGTGCAAAACGCAGACCTGGTCATCGACGATCATCAGCCCGGCGTCGCGAGGGCGCTCGGGATCGCCGCCGCGTCGCTCCGGGCGATGAACCCGGCCGCCGTGATCACCACCATCACGCCGTTCGGGTCCACGGGGCCGTGGGTTGATCGCGCCGCGAATGACTTCACGTTGCAGGCGCTGACCGGATCCACCAACGGCCGCGGAGTCCCCGGTGACGAACCGTTCTACGTCGGGGGCGAGCTCGGGGCATTTGTCACCGCCTCGCTTTCCGCAGCACCGATCGCCGCCGCCGCCATCGCCGCCCGGACGTCTGGCGCCGGGGCGCACTTCGACATCTCGCAGTTCGAATCGATGATGTGGGCGTTCACCGTGTTCCGCGGCCTGTACGACGAGTTCGCTCCCGAGTACCGGCCGGCCCGCCAGATCGAGGTCCCGTCCATCGAGCCGGCGGCCGACGGGATGGTCGCATTCACGACGGTGACCGGACAGCAATGGCTCGACTTCTGCGCCATGATCGGTGCCCCCGAGCTCGGTGAAGATCCCGACCTGCAGAGCTTCGACGGGCGAATGCGCCGACGCGACGAAGTGTGGCAAAAGATTCGGGCCTACACCACAACCCAATCGGTCAACGACCTTGTCGAACTCGCCGCCGCATTCCGGATACCCACCGGTCCCGTGGGCACCGGCGATGTCATTGCGGAGTTCGATCACTTTGTCGAAAACGATGTGTTCGTGGAGAGTGCGCACGGCTTCACCCAACCGAAGCCGCCGTACACGTTCAGCCTGTCGACCCTGGCCCCGTTGCGCGCCGCTCCGGCGCTCGGGGCGTCCGACGGCGATCCTGCTGCGTGGGCCGCCGAAGAAGGTGGGCCGACGCTCGGCGACGACGTCCGCCAGCCGTTGCGCGGCTACAAGGTGCTCGATCTCACCGCCTACTTCGCCGGCCCCTACGCGACGAACCAACTCCGAGCGCTCGGGGCCGACCTCGTGAAGGTCGAGTCGCACGTCAAACTCGACGGTATGCGTTGGGCCAGTGGGCTCACCAAAGACCAGCTGTGGGAATGGTCGCCTGCATATCACGGCGTGAACATCGGCAAACGGGTGGTGAACCTGGATCTCGGTACCGAAACGGGGCGAGCGATTCTGGAGAAACTCATCGCCCGGGCCGATGTCGTCATCGAGAACTTCAGCCCTCGCGTGATGGAAAACTGGGGCTTGACCTGGGAGCGTATACAAGAGATCAATCCCAAAACGATCCTCGTCCGTATGCCGGCGTTCGGCACGACAGGGCCATGGCGCGACCGTGTCGGATTCGCCATGACCATGGAGCAGATCAGCGGGCTCGCCAATCGAGCCGGACGCCCCGACGCTCTGCCACTCAACCCACGGGGACCGGTCGACTTCATCGCCGGCTCCCACGCCGCGCTCGCGGTTGTCATGGCCCTCGCCGATCGCGAACGGACGGGCAGTCCGCAGGTGGTCGAGGTTCCGCTCATCAACGGTGCCCTCCAGGCGGCGGCCGAGCAGCCGGTGGAGTATTCGGCCTACGGCGAGGTGCTGACACGGATGGGGAATCGTTCGCCGTCCGCATCGCCGCAAGGCATGTACCAGACGTTGGGCCACGACGAATGGCTCGCCATCAGCATCGAGACCGACGAGCAGTGGCAGATGCTCACCGAGGTCGTCGGCGCTGATCTCTCTGGCCTTTCACGAGTTGCCGACGTCGATCGCATCGATGAAGTCCTACGGTCCTGGTCATCACAACGCCCAATGGGCACCGCCGCCCATGCGCTGGCGCAAGCCGGTATCCCGGCGGCCCCAGGCGTGCACTTCAACGATGCGCAGCACGCGTCGCCGCTGCGGCAACGGGGCTTTTATCGATGGCTCCACCACGCCGTCACCGGTTGGGGCCCGTATGCGCATCTGCCGTTTCAAATCGACGGCGCCTACCTACCCCTGGGCGATGCGCCCCCGACACTCGGTCAACACACCGACGAGATTCTGACAGAGCTCGGCCTGACATCCGACGAGATCGCGCAGCTGCACGAGCAGGGGATCACCGGAGACTGGCCGGCGATGGTGCCGCGGCCCGACCGACCCCAGGTCGAGCCCTAGAACAAGCTGTCCTGCACCGCCAATGCGTCGGACTCGAAGTCGCCGAGTTGCAGTCCGACCCCGTACAGCTGCTGCAGATCGGCCAGGAACGTGTCGTTTGAGTGTGGGCGACGGACGGCGATCATTCGGCCGCACGCGTCGACAACCTCGAGATCGTGTTGGCCGCTGTCGAGCCGCAGCGGATACGGGTGCAAACCCTCCCAGATCGCGTCGTCGGCCCGAGGATTGCGCCACTGCTCCTCCAGCGGGTCCGACGGCGTCTGACCCGCAATCGAGAGAAGGTCGGCGACCGCTGCTGCGTGGCGATCGAGTTCGTCACGGAGGTGGTCATCCGCTTGCGGCCGGTGCATTCCTGCCATCTTCCGACTCATCGGCACGGACTGTGCCAGCCCGAGCTCCTCGGTGATGCGGTCTTCGAGGACGCGCACCGCATAGCCATCCTCGGTGCGGGCAACGACCCGGGCCAGCCACGCGCCCTGTTCGGTCAACCGTTCTGCTGAGCGCTTTTCGGTACTGGTTCCGACCTTGATCGATCCGTCCCGAAATGCGGCCAGGTACAAGACGTTGGGTTGGGCCAGGTGGACCGCGATGGCGGGATCGATCTCGTGTCGATCGCGAGTATGGGCATGATGCAGGTTGGCGGCGAACACTGCGTCGCTGGCCGCGCACGACGCACAGGTGCGTCCCGGCAGCACCGGCCCGCGAGGGCAGTCGACGTACGGTCCGCCGCGAAATCGATGCTGGCCCACGCAGTGCCGCGGGGAATCGAGACGCGACCGGTAGTTGAGTTGCATACCGAGCAGCGGGACGAAGGTCGACGCAGCGTGGGTCCCGATCCGCGCGCGAACCCGAGGTAGCGACTCTGCCCATGACAACCCGAGAAGGACCTGATGTTCGGCGCCCGATTCCACACGGCGAATGGTAGAGCGCGCGACGACGACGCGCCGCGTCAGGCTGGTGCGAGCGACCGATCCCGACAATTGGCCTCCTCGCGTCGGGTGGACGACACTGGCAACGATGCCAGCAAGGGCACGGGTCGAGAAAGAAGCACCGGTGAGCGAAAACACCACCGACGATGCCGAGAAGGCAGCGTTCTACGCCGAACTCAAGGAAATGATTGGTCTCACGGGCAATCCGACGGGGTCGCGCGATCCTGTGAACGTCGCCACGATCCGCAACTGGTGCGACGCGATGTCGGAGGCGAATCCGCTCTTCACCGACGCGGCGGTTGCGGCCAGCGGCCGACACGGGACGATTGTGGCCCCTCCGGCGATGCTCAACGTGTGGCCGATGCCGGGTCTGATCATGGGCCGGCAGCTGCCACGCGACCTTTCCGAACCCCAATACATCGTGTACGAGAAGCTCGACGCTGCGGGTTTCATCAGCGTGGTTGCGACCAACTCCGAGCAGGTCTACAAGCGCTACCTGGTCCCGGGTGATCAGCTCGCCGGCACCACAAAGGTCGTCGACATCTCTCCCGAAAAGCAGACCGGCCTCGGCGTTGGCCACTTCGTCACAACCGAAGTCGAATATGTCGATCAAGCCGGCGAGTCGGTCGGTTCGGTGTTCTTCCGGATCTTCAAGTTTCGACCCGGCACCGGCCGCCAGAAGCCGATTGATCCCCAACGTCAGGCTCTCCTCGACGTCGGCCTCGACCCCGACGAACTCCTCCCCGAGAAGCCGCGCCCGTTGCGACCTCGCCCCCCGTACAACCAGGATCAGGCGTGGCATTGGGAAGGTCTCCGCCAACGCGAGCTCCGCATCCAACGCTTCACCGACGACGGCACACTCGTCCATCCGCCTGCCAACGCCAATCCCAAAACGCACACGATGGACTATGACTACGTCGTGTGTTCCGGCCGGGCCACGCTGTACAGCTACACGGTGCCGCACTACCCCCAGGTGCCGTCGTTCGACTATCCGCTCATCGTCGGCCTCGTCGAACTCGAGGAGGGCGTTCGCCTGGTCACCAACATCGTGGGCGTCGCGCCCGAGCAACTCGAGATCGGCATGCCCCTCGAAGCGATGTACATCGACACGCACGACGACATCACGCTGCATCAGTTCCGGCCGGCCGACCCGCCGCGCAACGAGGGAACGTTGTCGGCCGGCGACGTGTCGGTCGGCGACCCGCTACCGCTCAAGTCGATACCGCTCACGCCGCGGCTCATCGTGTCCACCGCACTTGCCACCCGTGACTTTCAAGACGTGCACCACGACCGAGACCTCGCCCGGGCGAAAGGCTCGAAGGACATCTTCATGAACATCCTCACCTCGAGTGGATTGACCAACGCGTGGCTCGGCGACTGGGCCGGCGACAACGCCGTGTTCAAAACCCTCAAGATCGGGCTCGGCGTACCAAATTACCCCTACGACCTCATGACCATGTCGGGTTCGGTGACCGAGGTCGACGGAGACACGGTGACGGTTGCGTTCAAGGGCGCCAACTCGCTCGGCAACCACCTGACCGGCACGGCCGAGATTGTCCTGGCAGACAGCGAGGGGAAGTAACATGGATTTTGCCCGCAAAACCGCAATCGTCGGAATCGGCGCGACGGAGTTCTCGAAGAACTCCGGGCGGACGCCGATGCAACTGGCCGTCGAAGCCAGCCTGGCAGCCTGCGAAGACGCCGGGATCGACCCGACGGCGATCAACGGCATATCGGTCTTCGGGGCCGAGAAGAACACCGATATCGAAGTCGCCAGAAACCTGGGTATCGACGAACTCACGTTTTTCAGCATGATCGGTCACGGAGGCGGCGCGCCGGGCGGCGTCATTCAACAGGCTGCGCTCGCGGTGAACAGCGGCGTTGCGGACTACGTGCTGTGCTACCGCGCCTTCAACGAGCGTTCGTGGCATCGCTTCGGCGGCGGGGTACAAGGAGCGCACTTCACACCGGAGGCCTTCGACGTCAGCTTCGGCTGGTCCTCGCCGTTCGGGCTCCTCACGCCGGCGCAGTGGGTTGCCATGTTCGCCACCCGCTACATGCACGAATACGGGGCTACATCGGAGGACTACGGCCGGGTGGCAGTGGCCGATCGCAAGCACGCGGCCAACAACCCCAAGGCGTTCTTCTACGAAAAGCCGATCACCCTCGAAGATCACCAGAACAGCCGGTGGATCACCGAGCCGCTGCATCTCCTCGATTGCTGTCAGGAGAGCGACGGCGGACAGGCGTTGATCGTCACGACGCTGGACCGGGCGAGAGAACTCAACCAGACGCCGGCCATCATCGGTGCGGCAGCCCAGGGTGTCGCCAAGGACCAGCACATGATGAAGTCGTACTATCGCGACGACATCACGGGGATCCCCGAGATGGGTGTCGTCGCTCGACAGTTGTGGGAGGCCACCGGCTTGGGTCCGGCCGATATTCAAACCGCGACCATCTACGACCATTTCACGCCGCTCGTGCTACCGCAGTTCGAGGAGTTCGGTTTCTGCGCGCGAGGCGAGGCCAAGGATTTCATCGCCGACGGGAACATCGAGATCGGTGGCGGATTGCCCATCAACACCAACGGCGGTCAGCTCGGGGAGGCCTATATCCACGGCATGAACGGCGTGGCCGAAGGCGTTCGCCAGATTCGGGGAACGTCGGTCAATCAGGTACCGGACGTGACCAATGTGCTGGTCACCGCCGGCACGGCCGTACCCACCAGCGGCATGATCCTCACCACCGAGAGCTGAGCTACTCGAGGCTTGCCTCGCCGTCGACGTAGAGCCAGCGGATGCCATCGCGTACGAACCGGCTGTTTTCATGCAGGACATGCGGTCCGTCGTCATCCTCGTAGGCCGCGCTGAACTCGACCGAGCCGGTGGTGTCGAGCTGTAATCCGCCGTCGGTGTCGAAGATGGTCAGAGCCACCCACTGCTGTCGCGGATTGAACTCGATCGTTTCGGGCCGGGTGTCGGCATGCCACGTGTCGAGGAGGTACTTCGCGAGGGCGGCCTTCGTGGTGCCAAGCGCATAGGCGCTATAGCGCGAGCGCATCAACGTTTCGGCCGTCGGAGCAACAGCGCCGCCATGAAACGGCTGACAACACGCCTCGTAGGCGCCCAAGCCGCACGGACAGTCCATGGCCGTTCAGCTACGGATCTGGGCCTGCCCGCGGATCGGCGGGAGGTCGAGTGGATGCACGATTCCCGGCGGCATGTCGCACACGGCAGGAATCGCGTTGACGATGCGGTTGGCAGCGGTGGCGTTGCCTCCGCCGGCCTCGCCCGGTTCGCCCGGCTCGGTGCCGTGGACCGAAACCGTCAGGTTCGGGTGGCCGGTGATCTGGACCTGGTGCGCCGAGGTGCCGTTGTCGGCCTGGGGCCAGTCGGGGGCGCAGTCGTCGTCGATGCGGGTGGTGTGTTCGATCACCAGGAGCGGCTTGCCGCCGACGATGCCCTGCACCTCGAAGCGAAACGCTCCCTGCGTACCCTGGTCGAAGTCGCCCATCCCGGGCACGGTGACCGTCTTTTTGAGCGGCCGCTTCTCGACCATCGTCGTGACGTCGTCGAGTTCGAGGCCGAGACCGTCGGCCATCACCCGCACCATCGGCTCCCACACCATCTTCAACGAGAAGTCGAGCAGCATCGGTGGTGTTTGGTCCATGGGCGTGCCAAATCCGCACAGGTCGCGCACGGCGTCGGGCTGGTCGTACAGCGCATAGTTGAAGATCTCCTGCCCGCGTATCTCGGTGACATCGGCGCTGACGCCGCTGAGAAACAGGGGCAGGATGTCCATGACCCAGCCGGGGTCGACGCCCGATGCGAAGATCGACGCGTTG
>CBESNZ010000138.1:0-8121 GCA_965531045.1 uncultured Acidimicrobiales bacterium | reverse complement strand
CAGGTGGTCGGCATCGATGTTTCCACCAAGATGCTCGAGCGCGCCCGCGGCGAGCGCTCCCATGCCGCCATCACCTACGAGCACGGTGACCTCGAAGAATTCGCTGCCAGGGACGGCCGATTCGATCTCATCTACAGCTCACTCACGCTTCACTACATCGCCGACCTGGAACGCCTCTTCCACGAGGTGGCCGCATCCATGTCGACGGGCGCAACCTTCGTGTTTTCGATCGAGCACCCGATGCACACCGCTCCTCGCAATCCGGGATTCATCGACACCGAGGCGGGAGTCCAATGGCCCGTCGACGGCTACCTCGAGGAAGGACCGCGGACGACCAGATGGTTCGCCGACGGCGTCATCAAGTTTCACCGCACGAGCGGCACGTACCTCAATGTGCTCATACGTAGCGGGTTCGCCATCACGTCGGTCCAAGACTGGGGGCCGTCCGCCGCACAGGTAGCCGAGCATCCGGATTGGTCGTCGGCGCGTGAGAGTCCACTGTTCCTATTGGTCGGAGCCCAGCGCCGATGACCTCGGCCGACCAGTCGGTTCAACGGTGCGCTTCGACGAGCCGCATCGTCATGCAGATGCTGTACTCCGACGCCGCGTACGGCGCGAAGGGCGCACACGGCTCGAACCCCATCGTGCGGTAGAGCTGTCGGGCGGGAGAGAACGCTTCCATGGTGCCGGTTTCGAGACTCACTCGCTCGTAGTTGCCGAGCCGGGCGTACGCGAGGAGATGTTCGACCATTGCTCGCCCCACTCCCCTACCCCGTGTCGAAGCGGCGGTGTGCATGGACTTGATCTCGGCGTGCGTGTCGTCGAGTCGCTTGAGTGCGCCAACGCCGAGCAGGGACTGATCGTCGCGGGCGCTGAAGAACGAAATGTCGGGGGTGCAAAGTCCCGATACGTCGAGGGCGTGGACGTGCTCGGGTGGGCTGTGTTCGTTCGCGAAGCTGAGGTGCGCCGACAGGAGGGAGCGAACGTCGGCCGCGTCTGGATCGTCGAGCTGTATCGAGAGGTCCACGTTTCAAAACGTACCGAGGAGCGCGCTCAGCCGTCGATCTCGTCCTGCAGTGCGCGCAGCACCGGAAGCGTGGCGTGATCTTTCGGGCGATCGGCGGCTTCCTTGGACCGAATGATGTCGCTGAGCGCGGCGACCTGCACTCGGTGACCGCCGAGCTCGTAGACGACGCTCCTTTCGGCCAGACCGTCATAGCCGTCCAGACCGGCCGGCGTGAAGGTCATGTCGAGGTCGCCACATCTCGTCGTCATGTTCAGCATCGACATCGACGACAACAATGTTGGATGCGGCTCAAAGGCCAGCCCGTCGGGCTCATCGGGACTTCGCAGACGCGCATCGAGGTCGAGAAGCGCTGCGCTCAACCGCTCGAGGTTGTCGTCGGTCTTGGCGGGCACGATGTCAGCGTCGTTGGTCATCGCCGGCGAACCGTGCACCACCCCGGCGAGTCCGCCGATGAGCACATAGGCAACGCCGTGGGTTGCGAGTGCGGCGAAGATGCCTTCGGGATCGAGCGGCGCCGGCATCAGCCGAGTCGCTTTGCGGTCGCGAGCGTGCGGCTGAGATTGACAACCGATGCCAGCCGATCGTCCGGACTCATTGCGAGTTGCTGACGGATCTGGGCTCGATCGACCGAATCGGGCTGGACAACGATCGTCGCCTCGAGGCCGCAAGCTGCCAATATCGCTCCAAGGGTGGCGAGCCGAGGTTCGTCACGACTTTTTTCCCACCGCGAGACGGCCGACTGGGTCGTCCCGAGCCTGTCGGCGAGCTCTTGTTGCGTGAGACCGGCGTCCGCTCGGGCCGAGCGGACCAGCGCGCCGACTGATCCCCCACCCGTGCGAAGGTCCACCATCCTGTACATACGACAAATATAGCGGCTCCGCTATGTCATTGCATATAGGTAATATGTACGGGGACCCGACCGTGGACGTGCGGAGGTCGAGGTCATCTGCGAGCATCGCCCTATGCATCGGCGTCTGCAATCGGGTGAAGTACTGGTGGCCGACCTGAGTGAGGTCTCCCTCGCCGGGGCAAGTGGCGTGATATGGGGACTCGATAGCCCCCAACTCAACGCCAACCTGGTGAAACTCGATGCCGACAATGTCATCGACGACCATGTGAACACCGACCTCGACGTCCTGCTCGTGGTGCAGGCCGGCGATGGCTCGGTCACCATTGACGGCCGGGTACACGACGTCGCCGCCGACTCGGTCGTGTTGATTCCGGCGGGGACGAGCCGCTCGATTCGAGCCCGGCGCCGCCTTCTGTATTTCTCCATTCACCACCGCCGCGAGGGCTTGGCGATCAACGCAACCTGATACGAAACACCGGAAACCCCGGAGCGATCGCGTCGAGTTCGGCCGTGGTCGAGTTCTTGTCGATGCCCTCGAAGAAGTGACCGACTTCGAAGCCCCACCTGTCGAGGTACGAACGCAGCACCGCAGCCTTGTCCTCGTCAGCGACCTCCTCGGCCACGAAACTCCGAGTGGTCCGACCTTTCCGCAATCGCCCCTCCCCCGCTACTCGAAGATTCCTCACCCACTGCGTGGTTCCACGTGGCGCAACGAGGAACTCCTGACCGCCGGCCGTGAGGGGATTCACCGGCACCGACCGCCACTCTCCACTCGTTCGGCCCCGCACTTCGAGCACGCGGGATCCGCGAATGCTGATCCCGATGCGAGCAAGGCCCGAAACGATCGGGTTCATCACCCGTTTCGTGAACAGATCGGGCCGCAGGTAACGGGTGGCGTCGGGGGCAGGGGTCGTTGTGGCTGACTGCAACACGGTGAAACATTCCTTCGGTTGAGAGAGCACCGCTCTCGTTTCAGATCAGCAAACACGCTTCGCCTCCGATTGTCAAGAGCACTGCTCTCGTGTTTGAGCAGTAGTCGCTATAGTCACTCCATGGCAACGCTGCAGACCGCCCGCGCCAAGGCTCGCGAACAGATCACCACCGACATCACCGAGGAGGGTCGACGCCAGCTCGCCGAGCACGGGGCCGCTGCCCTCTCCCTGCGATCTGTGGCCCGGGAACTCGGCATGGTCTCCTCGGCGATCTATCGCTATGTGAAGAACCGCGACGACCTGCTCACCCGGCTCATCGTCGAGGCCTTTGACTCGCTCGGTGAAACGGTCGAAGCCTGCGTCTCCGCCAGCCGGAACGAGTCGCCAGCCCAACGGTGGGTCCTGGCTGCGCACGCCGTGAGGTCATGGGCGCTCGACCGGCCACATGAGTTCACGCTGCTGTACGGCTCGCCGGTGCCGGGTTACGCGGCGCCCGACTCGGCATCGATCGCCGGGGTTCGGTCGTCGGTCGCGTTGATCTCCATCGTCGCCGACGCGAAGGAGGACAAGACCCTCAAAGCTCGGCGCCGAACCGGCGACAGTCGCATCAGCGATGCGCTATCCAACGACTTTGCCCGGCTTCGCACCGCTATCTCACTGCCGGCCAGCGACGACACCATGGTGGATGTCTTGGCGGCTTGGACGCAACTGTTCGGGTTGGTCGGCTTCGAACTGACGAACCAAACCCGTGGCGTCGTGACCCACCACCACGATTTGTTCGAGGCGGCAACGCTTCGCATGGCCCACAACATTGGCCTGCAGTAACGACCGGTCGAAGCGAACGAGGCGCCGCTACTCCCCTACCGATGCTTCGATCCCGACACGCATCGCGTCGACCGCTGACAACGTTCCGAGTAGCTGGGCGCGCAGCTCGGCGTTCTTCGCCTGCAGTACTGCGATGGCCTGATCTCGTTGCTCGAGCTCGGCCCCCAGCAACGTGAGTTCGCCCTTTAGCCTCACGGCTTCGAGTTCCCGTGCCTGCGCCGCGTTCTCGGCCAACAGCAGCTGCTGTTGCCACCGCAACGCATCGAGCTCGCGCTCCTCGCTTCCGGTAACGACGTCGGCCGGCGGCGGCGTCATACGGGTCGGGATCGACGCGTCGAGGGACAACCCGACCGCCGAACCGTCGAACGTCCAGGAGCGGCCATCCTTGCGCGCGCCGTATTCGCCGGCTCGAGCGAGCTGTCGAACTCGGCCTTCGGTCACGCCCAGTCGGGCGGCGAGTTGCGCCGAACTCAGCCGGGTTTCGTCGATCTGGGTGGGATCCGCGCTCATGGAGCTCGCGCCTGCTGGACTACGTGGGTGTAATTTGCGTCAGGGGACCCGCTGGAACGGGACCCCTGACAAGAAACCACGACATCTCGCATACCTTTTGCACGGGTCGCGAGACACCGTATTCATTTTCTGACGTCGAAACCCGGAGGCCTCAACGATGCGAGAACGTGAATCCTCGACATCGCCAACGATAGCAGTACCGGTAACGCTTCCGCAAGGACCCCCGACAAGGTACTGCACCCCACGACCGTTCTCCCTACCGGTAACTATTACCGGCAGGACTACCGGCATCGTTATCACCGGGTGTCTACCGACGGCGGTCCTGACGCGATGAACCCCGACGCAAGAAATACCGCGGTGCCGAATGCTGCTGCGATGCCTTCGGCACCGTTGCCGTCATCACCGTTGCCCGCCGGCAAGATCAACGCCAAAGATCTGGCCAGGTGGCTGATCGAGAACTTTGGACGCCCGATGCCCGAAGGCCTCATCAACGTGGATCTGCCGGTCCGGGAGATCGCCGAGTTGGCCGGCAAATCGCGCGGCACCATCCAGGGGCATCTCAAAGAGTTGGACCATCTCGGTATCCGCGTCCGACCCCACGTGTTCAACCCCGCACGTCTGTACCCCGCACCGCTGGAGTCCGCAACGCTGGAGTCCGCAACGACTCCCCCACCCAAGGTCGGCTCCGCTCCGTCCAGGGCCAGGTCGTCGAGTTACGCCGAAGCCTTGGCGGCGCTGGTCGACCTCGTCGAGTCCGCTCCCGGAGAAGTGTCATCCGCCATCGACATCGCCACGCGACTGCTCACCGAGGTAGCCCACAGCCACAACGGGAACACAATCGACCCGCACCCGGTGCGCGGGCCCAGCCGGGACGTGCGCGAGGATGCGCGTCCGGAAGATCCGGTACACAGCGAGTGCGCGGGCTCGACCACCGCGCAGACAGCGCGCGAAATAGATGCTTCACTAGATAATTCAGTACCAAGAGAACCTATTGATTCATCAATAGATGCTTGTACTGGGCCGCGCAGCGAGGACGATCACCGCGCAATAGACATCGTTCCCGCCACCGCACCGCGTACCGAGCACGACATGCAGCTGTTGTTGGGACCGCTGATCCAGTTGTGTGATCGGTACGGTCTCCCGGCGATAAGCAATACCCGCGGGCTCGTCGAGCGGTTGGCGCCATTCATAGATGCGCAGGTGCGGTTCGCCGTGAAGAAGCTCATTACCGAAACCAAGTCCGGTGCGCTGGCCCGTCCCGTCGGCAAGCTGGCCAACGTCGCGAAAGATCGCTCGCCGGACTACTTCCCCAAGAACCCCCCCGAGGTTCGGCTCCCTGGCGACGGGGCCAATGCGACGACGGCGACCTCTCCGCCGGGACCGTGGCCATCGTCGAAGTCGGCAGAGCGTGAACCGTCGAGTAAAGCGTTGGATCCGATGGAGCGGTTCAAGGATCCGGCCGCGGTGAAGTCCACCCTCGCCGAACTTCGCCAGCAACTACCTCGGTAGCAGTTCGCGTGCTACTCCCCCCAGTGGCGCCTGATCGCCTCGTCGATCAGGTACGCAACCGACATCCGCGTCGCAGCTGAGAGGTCTGAGAGTGCGGCGGCTTCTTCGTTGCTGACCGAGATCGTGGTGGAACGCTTTTCCCCCTTCGGCATTTGCCGAACGAACTGGCGTGGCGGCGCAAAGTCGTTGTCGTCCTCCGGCTCAGGTGCCTCGGCCCGAAACTCTTTGTGCGTCGCTCGCACAGCTGCCATCGCTTCAACCCCGAGGGCGGTGCCGTTGGCTGCCACCCGGGCGTCGAGCAGTTCGCGCGTCTCGATGCGCAGGTTTACCAGTACCTGGCGAATGTTGCCCAACGGCCGTCCCAATAGCTTTGGTGCGTCTTTGGGCGCCCGAGGTGCGGCAGAACGTGGACGCCGCGTTCGCCTCGGGAGTGCGGGGTCGACGTCGGGTTCATCGTCGTTGGTGGTGGCTGCGCCTGGCGCGTCGGCGACCGGTTCTGCGAGCACGAGCTCCGGCTGATCCGACGGGCCCCGATCGTCATTTGCGGCGTCTTCGTTCGGCAGATTCCCGAGCGATGCCTGGTCGACGATGGTCAAGGTCGGCGGCGTCGCCGTTGCAGGCACCGGAGAACTCGGGTTGGGAAGTGGGGGTGGTGCGACCTTCGAGGCGCGTTTGGCCGCTTCGATCGCCGAACCCGGCCGCGGGTCGATCGACCGGTTCGTCTCAGCCTGGTCGGGATCTGGTTCGTTCGGTTCGTCGCTCATCAGAACGTCTGCACTCCCCCGCTGTTCGGTGCCTCGGGCGGCGGACTCTGGCGGGCGAGAAAGGCCCCGAGTAGTTCGTCGGTCAAGGCCTGATAGTCGCCGGCGAGGTTGCCGGCGCCGGCGGAGTAGTCGGTGAGCCTGCCCTCGCGTCGAGCTGCAATGCGATCGGACACCGACTTGAATCGGCTGCGTTCTGCGTCGGCGTTCGCCTCGTACTCATGGGCCAGCTGGCCTCGTTCGCGCGCGTCGACGCCGCCTTTGTTGACCGAGTGGATCACCGACTCGAAGACCGGTACCAAGTCCTCGAGGTCGGCGGTGAGTTGTTGTCGGGCGGTGGCTTTCATCTTGGTGGCGCGTCGCTCGACCGCGGTCATCACGACCCCCAAGAGTTCGAGGTGAGGGTTGAACTGTCGCGCTTCGACGAAGTTGCGACATACCCGGTCGAGTCCCCGGCGCGATCCAAGATCAACGGCGGTCGGAACGAGCACGTAGTGCGCCGCCGCGAGAATGGTTTGTTGCAGCACCTTCTCTCCGGGCGGCGAGTCGACGAGGATCAGGTGATAGTTGCCGGCGATCGGCGCGATGACCCGGTCGAGGGCGCCGACGGCTTGGGAGAGCTGACCGGCAGCGAGCTGATTCTGCAGCGCTCCAACCGCGTGTTGGGTTACCTCTCCCCCGGCGATCAGATCCAGGTTGGGGCGGGCGTCGCTGATGATCTTGGGCGCAGATCCGGTGATGAGCGCGTCGTGCAGACTCTCGCCGAAGTCGCTGCGATCTTCGACGCCGAGGTCCATCGCCAGATGCCCTTGGGGGTCCATATCGATAGCGAGAATCTTCCATCCCGACGCCGCCGCGAGCCCTGCGACGTTGGAGGTGATCGATGTTTTGTAGACGCCGCCCTTGCCGTTGCCGACCATGATCATGTTCGGAATCATCGCTCGCCTCCCCTACCGGCCGTGTCGTACGTGGCGCCATGCGGAGATTGCACAGCGACAGATCGAACAGGTACAGACCGAATAGGGAAAGCTCGAACAGGTACAAAGTCTTTAGTACCAACATGGTGACGGGTAGGTACTAAAGGGGTACGACCAGGTGTCATGCGGTTGGTCGAGGGGGGCAACGGGGGTGCACTCGGGGTACGTTCCATGACCTGGAAACTAGCCACCGGGGTCGGGCGATCGGTGGATGCTCGAGTCCTTCGGTGATGCGCCTGCTGCGGTGGGAAATGGTCGCGCGTGAGACGCTTCAAGAGCCGCTCACAGCGGTTTTGTCGTTGCCGATGGGGTAGTGGTGCCCAAGGGAATCCGATGGCCTGTGGACGGCGTCCTGGGCGCTGCTCTGTCAGTGGCAGTGCCAGGGAAAACCCGGGGGGACGCATTGGCCATGACAGTGGCATAGCCAGGTACTTGCCATGCCAATCGGGGTGCCATGGCATGGCAAATGGCAGCGTTAACAGGGAGGGGTGGCCCAATTGCGGTGGTTGATCACCTTCGGGGGGTGCCATCGGCATGGCCAACTGGCATGCCAAGTGAGCGGTCGTGGCAGTGCCAGTGTCATGTCACCAATCGCAGCCATGGTTGCTTCGTCACGCAATACCCGGTGTCATGCCACGGTGTTGATCGGCGGGGACGGCCGTTCGACGCAACGTTGCAATCGGGGGCAAGGCCGGCGGGGGAAGGTGGATGGTTGTCATGCCATTGGCCA
>CBESNZ010000137.1:0-8142 GCA_965531045.1 uncultured Acidimicrobiales bacterium | reverse complement strand
AGCAAGAGTTGTGTACTTGGCCACCCCGTTGGCGCAATGCACGGTTCGGAGCGATGCGCAGCCCTACTCGCAGGGGGCGACCGTCCACGACTGGCGATTCGAACTCGAGTGGGCTCGTGAGCGGCGCGACCTGCTCGGCGAGCGTGGCTTCAGTGGATTTTGTCTGTCGATCGCTGGCGATCAAGCCAGGGCCGACCGCTCCGCGCGCGGGTGGCTGCGGGTCTTGCGTACCGCAGCCGAGGGTTCGATGTCACCCGGTGACGCGTTCACCTACTTTGGAACGCTGCTGCCCGAACGAGTGCGCGATCGGCTCGCCCGTCGCTTTGGTTGACGCCGCTGCGCACAGTGCCAGTGCAAAGAAATAGGGATCGGGTCGGCCGACAAAAAGCGATTCGGTGAGTGTGCCGACCAGGACGGTGCTGAAGAGCACAACTTCGACAATGCCAGAGCGGGCGACACTTTTCCCGATGCGAACAAGCGCGACAGCGAGGATCGCGAGGCCAAGGGTCCCTTGGGCGAGGAACACCTGCAGGAAGAGGTTGTGGGCGTGGCCGGCCGGAAACCGTATGTCGCCCATCCAAAATGCTTCGTGAAGCGGTGCTGATGCGCTGTTGAAGCCGTAACCGTGGAACGGGCGTTCCCAGCCGGCTTGGATCGACTCCGCCCACACGTCGGTGCGCCCGGTCAGCGTCTGTACCTCGCCGACGGAATCCTCACGCTCCAGTACTGTGGAATCGACCGAGGTCGAGAGGCTGCCGATCGTCAGGGCAGCGATCGCCGCCAGCGCGATGACGGCAATCAGCAGCGCATGGCGCTTGTTCCAGAGCGCCCAGATGACCGCGGCCGTGAGCGTCGCTATCCACGCAGTGCGTGACTGGCTGGCGATCAGGACCCCAGCTGCGAGCAGGGCTCCGAGGCGGTACAGCAGGGCACTTCGTGACGAGTTCCAGTTGCGAACGCACAGGATGAGCGCAACAACCCCGAGGCGACCCGCCTGATTCGGGTCCTCCAACACGCCGCGAAACTTTCCGAGCCCAACGAGTCCGGGGTCGGCGGAGAACAGTTCGTTGTTCGCCTCGGGACCCCACAAGGACACGACGACGGACAGCAGCAGAACGGTGAGCATCGCCGCAGTGAGCGTTGCCTCGGCCGACCGTCGGCCGAGAACGACCACCGCCGCGCCGATGGCGAATCCCAACGCCAGATGGGTTGCGGCACCAACGACGGCCGCGCCGCCGTCGACCGCGAATGGCGCAAGGGCCAGCCCGACCAGCGGCAGGAGCAGCAGGGAACGAAGCTCGGAGGACGTGAGCGGTGCCGCCGCCGCCAACCCGAGCAGCACGACTGCCGCAAACCCACCGATCACGGCGAGCAGCACGACGTTCGCGATCGGCGCCGCGCTATCAACAGACCCGAGACCCAATGCGGAAGGTGCGATCAGGCATCCGAGGCTGACGACGTAGACGGCGACTTGCAGGGCGCCGTTCGGACTCCCGGCCAGTGCTTGAGTTGGAGGTTGGTTGGTCCCGACGATCACGGCGTCAACCGATCACTTCGTCAAAACGGCTGCGGCGATCGCAATGTCGAGCCCCTGGAGTTTGTTGACCAGTTCACGAGCTGTAGCGATGGATTGTGCGCCACCGGGGAACACCAGTACCGCCTCGCCGCTGGCGTTGCTTGGCTGGTGCACGGAGCCGTCGGGCCTGACGCTGATGACGGACCGCTCGTTTTCGGCCGTGCGCGATCGTCGTCGCAGATCGGATATGAGTGCGGTGAGGGCATCGGGATCGAGCTCGGTCGCCGTCACGACCGGGGCGTGGGTGAGGAGCGCGAGATCGGACTGCAGGCGCAACGGCAAGGTGTCGCGCTTGGCGTGGGCGACGAGCATGGCCGCAGCGATGGCCACCCCAGCGGCAACAGCGATTGCGGCCAACGGGCCGGTCTGGCCTTCGCCGACGGCGCGCGCTGGCAGCAGGATGCGCAGTTTGTCCTGCGGTGACGGTTCGAGTTGCGGGGCGAGCAGTTGGCCATCGATCGCGTTGATCCGATCCTGCACGGCGTTGCGCTCTCGCTCGAGCTGGAATCGCTCGTTTCGGGCCAGTTCGTAGCGTTCGTACGCTTCTGATTCCGAGGTGCGGGTGTTGACGTCGAGGGCCTCTTGCGCAATGAGGGCTTCGACTTGCTGGTCGAGCTGTTCGGCTTCGGTTTGGAGCGTCGTTCGCGCTGCGGTCAAGGGCGCAGGGTCGAACGCGTTGGCGGCGTTGTAGCGCTCGACAAGCAGGGCGAGTGCGCTGTCGAGCGCTTCCAGTGCCTGCTGTTGGCCGTCGGTCGCGGTTGCGGTGATCGTGATGAACGAACGTGTGCCCAGCGATCGGTCGGCGCTGAACGCAACCGAGTTTGCGGCCGGAACCCGGCGTTCGAGTTCGGCCGAGAACTCGGTTTCGGTCAGGTCGAGCTCGACTGCGGTTTGCATTGGATCGAGATCGAAGAATGAGGCGCCGCTGCCGATGCCGACCTGGCCTTCAGCCTCGTAGGTCGCGGTGCTGCGACCGAGCACGTACACCGCGCCACCGCAGAGGATGGCTGCGAGGAGGATGGCAGGTGTCCAGCGAAGCACCAACTTTGTGAGGTCGAGGACTCGGCGCAGCGCTAGCACGGCCGTGCTACCACAAGTGCTTCCCCAAGCCGAGCGATTCCGCAGCCATGCCGGAGGCGAGCGCAGCGGCGCGGCCGAAGGAAAAAAGTGGGACCAGCGGTACGAGCGCGGGGTCGGAGTGGGCGGCTTGTCGCATGAGGGGAGTGGTGCTCGCCAGAGCCGCAACGGTTGCCACTCGGAGAGCGGCCCGACCCGGGGAGGTGGACCGACACGCTACCAGCAGCGGCAGAACACCGGCGAGAACGACTTGCAGCTTGAGTTCGGGCGGCGTGTAGTCGTCGTGCACCGCTTTGGCCGGGTGGCGGCGGATGGTCGAGAGTCGACCCGCCCCGCGACGCATCTTGGTGCGTATGTAGTGTCGGGCCGAAGTCGCATGGGCGTGATCGACCTGGGCATCCGGGGCGAAGACGATGCGGGCGCCACCGGCCGCGAGTCGCCACGCGAGATCGAGATCCTCATGGTCGGGGTGCTCGAACGACACGTCGAAGCCGCCGCTCTCGTCGAAGACGTCGGTGCGGATGGCGGTGGCGTACGTGGCGGCGAAATCGATTGGATCGGTACGCGACAGACGGCTGTACCGGTGCTCGAACTCGAGTTGCGCCAGTCGCGAGACGAGCGTGCCGTTTGTCGAAACGTAGGAGCCCATCGCAACGTCTGGGCGGTCGGGGGCATTGAGTCGGTCGACAAGGGCCGATACGAAATTGGGTAGCGGGGCACAATCGGCGTCGGTGAAGATGGTGATCGGGCTCTTGACCTCGGCGGCGCCGTTGTTGCGGGCAGCCGCTGGGCCGGCGTTGTCCTGGCGCATGACGGTCGCACCGGTGTCGAGCGCGATGGCTGCGGTGTTGTCGGAGGAGCCGTCATCGACGACGATGACCGCGATTTCGCCGTCGAATACCTGGGCCTGGAGCGCGGCCAACGTCGCGCCGATGGACCCGGCGGCGTTGTAGGCGGGGACGACGACGGTGACATCAGGGACACCGGTCGATTCGTAGCGTTTCGCCACCTTGGGTGGATCCTCCTGGCCGCGCGCGGCCGGCCGTTCGTTCTGAGAAAATCGTACTCGAACCGAGGGCCAACCGGAATGATCCGAATGGTCTACATGCGCTCACCCGCCGATTCGAACTACTCGAACTTGGCGCCCATGTCGCGCAAGAAGTCGGTGAAGTTGCTGCCGTGGTCGGGCGGGCGGTCGCCGGGGGCGTAGTGCACCGACGAAATGGTGCCGCTGTACCGGCCGGTACCGTGCTCGCTGAAGTAGTCCCAATCGACTGGCGACTTCGAGTCGACGCCCACATCGATGCCTTGAAACGGTGCCATCCCGAACAGCACTTTCAACCCGTCGAGTTGGCCCCGGGGTTCGCCGTCGACGAGCAGCTGCGCGTCCCATTGCGTACGCGACGGGCACGCCATGTCGAGCACGATGTGCTTTGCTCCGGGCGAGACCGGGCCAGCGGAGAGGTACTGCATGGGTCCGTACGAGTTGAATGCAAAGACCAGTTCTCCGTCGTCGATACGAAGCCCGTAGCCGCCGCCCTGGTCGCCATGGGCGAAGAGGTATCCCGTGTCGCCGGGGCGGTAGCCGTCGAGGTCGACGGTCACGGTGAACGCTCTCATCGAGATGAGGGCCAGAGATCGGTATCGCTCGATGGTCGGGGTGCCGGGGTAGAACGTGACCGGCTCGGCAAACCGGTCTTCCGACGGAGATCGTTGGATCATCTTCAGACCGGTGCCCTCGTCGAGCGGAAACACCTGGTTCGCCCAGGCGGCGTCGGTGAAGCCATCGATCAACTCGGCCAGTCGTTCCGGCTCGGCTTCGGCCAGATCGTTCACCTGCGACGGGTCGACCGCCGAGTGATACAGCTCCCACTCGTGGTCGCCGAACTCGGTTCGAGGTTGGTGCAGGGTGACCGCTTCCCACCCGTCTCGGTAGAAACCCCGGTGGCCGATCATCTCGTAGTACTGCTCGGGGTGGGTCGAGACTGCCTCGCCGTCGGTCAATGTCGAGGCGAACGAGGCCCCGGCCAAGGGCAGCGCTGGATCGCCGCGATGGGTTTCGGGCCGCTGGAGGCCGCACATTTCGAGCAACGTGGGCATGAGGTCGGTGACGTGTTGGTATTGCGTTCGCAGCTCACCGCCCGACAATGCCGCCTTCGGCCATTGCATGAGGAACGGAACTTGGTGCCCGCCGGCGTGGGTGTTGATCTTGTACAGCCGGAACGGCGTGTTGCTGACCATCGCCCAACCCCGTGGGTAGTGGGGGAGCGTTTGTGGACCGCCGATGAGGTCGAGGCGGCTGATGTCGTAGTCGAGCTGGTCGTATTCGGCCATGCCCGCCGCCAACCGCAGGACGTCGAAATAGGAGGAGGTGCCCTGTGCCTCGCCCTCGCGGGAGCCGCCGTTGTCGCTCGTGAACAGGAAGATGGTGTTGTCGAGCTCGCCCAGTCGGTCGAGTTCGGCGAACAGCGCGCCGACGCTGTGGTCGATCGAGTCGACCATGCCGGCGAACACCTCCATGTACCGGGCGAACAGCGCCTTTTCGTCACCTGACAAATCGTCCCAGGCCACGACCTCGTTCGCCTCTTCGTGGTTTCTCGGAGGCAAGGGGGTCTCGGCCGGAATGACCCCGAGCTCGAGCTGTCGTCGGTAGCGCTGCACCCGAACCTCGTCCCAGCCGGCGTCGTAGGCACCGCGGTGTCGTTCGATGTCGTCGGGCTTGGCCTGGAGCGGCGCATGCACCGCTCCATGGCTGTAGTACAGGAAGAACGGCTTGCCCGGATCGCTGGCCTTCGCCTCTCGAATCATCCGAATCGCGCGCTCGCCGATGTCGTCGGTGAAGTAATACCCCTCTGGATACCGCTCGATGTCGATCGCGTGATTGTCCTCGTATAACCGGTGCGGGTGGTGAAAGTTGGTGAAGCCGTCGAGGATTCCGTAGAACCGCTCGAACCCTTTCTGGCACGGCCACGAGTGCTTGGGCGAACCCTCGCTGAGGTGCTGATCCTTGGTCAGGTGCCACTTGCCGACCATCATCGTGCTCCAGCCGTTGTCACGGTAGAGCTCGGCCAGCGTTGCCGCGCGGTCGGTCATCTCCATGGCATAACCGGGAAATCCGGGATCGCTGTGGCACACGTGACCGATGCCGGCGAGGTGGGAGTTGAGGCCCGTCAACATCGATGCTCGGGTCGGCGAGCACATGGGATTGACGTGGAAATTGGTGAACTGCACACCCCGTGCCGCGACACCGTCGAGATGCGGCGTATCGATCTCCGAGCCGTAGCAACTCAGATCGGCAAAGCCGAGGTCGTCGGCCAACATGATGATCACGTTGGGTGCCCCCGACGGCGCGATCGGGCGTTCCTGCCAATCGGGGCTGGAGGTAGCCACGACACCGCCGATCGTGCCCGTGAACCCTTCGTAGGGGCGATTGGGGTGACCGGTGATTCGGCGTCCTTCATCGGATGGAAACTCGACGGGCATGTGGGTGCTCCAGGGTTCAGGCGGGTAGCTCGAGGATGGTGACGGTGCCGTTCGTGCCGTCGACCTCGACGAGCGCGCCGTCGGGAATGCGGCGGGTGGCATCGGTGACGCTGACGACGCATGGGATGCCGAGCTCGCGCGACACGATGACGGCGTGACTCATCGCCGCACCGACGTCGACGATCACGGCGTCGGCCGGCACGAAGAGCGGCGTCCACGAAGGGTCGGTGAACGGGGCGACCAGCACATCGCCAGGGCCGAGATCGCCCGGCTGGCTGGGGTCGGTGACGACCACGGCGCGGCCCGTCGCCTTACCGGTACAACCAGCGATGCCGCTGAGGGTTTCGCCGAGGGCCGCGGCGGTGACCTCGGCTTTTCGTGCGTCGCGTGGGGTCCACTCCTCGATAGGAGGTATTTGCCCCTTGAAAATGAACGGCGGTTCCAGTTTCGAGAGTGTGTCGCGCATGGCTCTGCGTTCGGCGATGAGCTGAGCCATGCCGGCCGGATCGGCTCGGTAGTCGGGCAGCTCGTGGCGGAGGAGAAACCACAGATCGTCGGGCTGACCGTCGGGGGTCTCGGCCGCCAAACGTTGGGCGACGGTGATCGTGCGCAACCGAACCTCGTGGATTGCCTTGATCACGGTTGTCTTGCTGCGCTCGCGGCCGGCGGCGAATACTCGGGCCGACGTGAGCGCCTGTCTGAACAGCCATCGTTTGGGGCCCCTGAGTTGGGCCAGGGCCTCGCGGCTTCGAGCCTCGCTGTCCTTGGCCAGTCGGGCTATTTGGAGCGCGGGTTCGTGATCGGCGTCGGCGCCGCGCATGCGGTCGACCAGCGCCAGAGGAAGCGAGTGATCGGTTCCCCACGTTGCGCACGCGGTCTCCCACTCGTTTGGTCCCCGGCAGCCGTTCTCGGCCAGGAACTCGTCGAACTCGGCCAGGAATGCCGCCGTGTCGACCCCCGCCCGGAGCCGCTCCTCGAGACCGTCGAGTCCGGCATCGAAGATGGCGGTCAGCTCGGTGCTCGCGGCCACGGTACGCCCGAGATCCCAAAGACCCTGAGATGGCGTCGCAGACTCCACGTCGCCGAGGCCCGAGATCAGGGCCAAGGCCAATGGTTCATCATCGAGCTCGTCACGACACATCGCCTGGAGCGCACCCAGGGCCAACGCCGAACGCCCCGAAATGATCAGATGCTGCTCGAAGAGCTCGTAGAGAAACAGCTGCTCGGCCTCGAGGTAGGCGATGAGTTCGTCGGTGGGTGCATCGACCGCCGGCAACGCGTTCGTCCATGCCTTGACGCGGCGTTTCGCGACGACGAGCTCCGGGAGGTCCGTGGTGCGTATGGCCTGCCATGCTGCCCGTAGCGAACCCAGCGATGCCCGCCAGTTCTTGTCGTCAGGATGCGGTTCGTATGGTGGGGCCTCGCTGCTGCCCATGAAGGTGCTGTCGACATCTTCCATCGTGGCGCTGGGCATGCGAACGGCGATGATGCGCACGACGGAAAGGTTCAAGTACGCGTAGCCGTTGAAGACTCCCGACGCGAGCGCCGCGTCCTCGGTGAGGTCGGATTTTCTGATCCCGCGACCGGCGAGCATCGAATTGCGAAACGCCGCATCGCCCTCTGCAGCGCTGATCGACCAGGACAAGGGGTAGAAGACCTCGGGGTACACCTCGCCGGCATTGCCGCGCGTGTAGATGGGGAACCGCTCGCTCGGCGTATCGCAGATGTAGTGGCCATCGCCCACAGGAACGAGTTGCGGTTGGCCAGGCTCTGGTTTCATACGGTGGTCTCGGGGGCTCGCAGGCTGGCTGGGGTCAGGTGGTTTGTCGATCGCAGGCCCTAATCTGTCTGCTCATATGAGTCGGCGTCCAGTACAGCACGTGTTTGCGCCGCGATCGGTGCCTGCTTCCACTCGTTTTCGGGCTGTGCTGGGTTTTCGGACGGTGCTGCTCGTGGCGCTGGTCGCCGCTGCTTGCACCTCGACCACACCCGGCGCCGCGGCCGGG
>CBESNZ010000136.1:0-8163 GCA_965531045.1 uncultured Acidimicrobiales bacterium | reverse complement strand
GCCACTCGCGCCCAGGCGCCGGGTTCATTGATGACCTTCCACGAATACACGAGCGCGCGACCCTCGTCCGCCAGTCGCTGCTCGTTTGCGTTGAAGAACGTCTCAGCGGGCCCCACCTTGTAGATGCGGACCATCGAGAACGCTCGTCCGAGGGTTTGCTCCTGCGTCGCAAGGTCGAGGCGATCGGTCTGACGGTCGGTGGTACCGAGCATCACGCCGCAGTTCGGCACCAGGTTCGCGTCGCGCTCGACGTCGACGCACGGACGAAGCGAGTCGACCGTGGTGACGACGTCGGTGGACGGCAAGGGGGTACCGACCGGCTCGCCGGTGACGGGTACCTGCGTGGCCTGCGGGGAGTCGCCGCGTCCGACCACATAGCCGATTCCGGCCGCAACCAACACCGCGACCACCGCTACGAGGAGCGTCAGGACAGTGGTCGAGAACCCCGGTGTCGGGTTCGGCGTCGGGTTGGCGTCGGGACGGTTGCCCGGCGTCGGGGAAGGCATCGTGTGGTGCAACTCTCGGATCGGCGTTCGACCTCACAGGGTAGAACGTGTACCGCTGAAGCGTTCGGCGCCGCGTCAGATGGCCCGATCGAAATGCTCGGCGACGACGTCGAGCCACTGTTCGGTGTGCGTGTGCTGCGGGCTGTGGAACGCACCGTCGATCACGCGCAACTCGGCGTTGGGTATCGCTTCAGCCAACCGCTCTGAGGGGGCGAGGAATCCTCCGTCCTCGCTCCCGACGATGACCGTGGTCGGCACCGTGATGGCGTCCATCCGTTCGAGTACGGACGGATGCCGGAACGTGATCGGACCGAGACGGCTCACCGCGTGCACGTCGAGATGGCGGTAACGCCAGTCCTCGTCCTCGGCGAAGAACGCCGGACCGTGGATGCGATCGACGACCGCGCGCTCTTCGCCCTCGACCGCCTTGTTCATCTCGCGTGCGACCTCGAGGCCATGTTCCTCGGCCGCTGCAAAAAGTCCGTCGATGAAGTCTGCTTCGAGATCGAACGGCATCTGGGGCGACTCGGCCGACGTGTTCATGAGGATGAGCGACTGCAGTCGTTCGGGGTGGGCGATGGCGTAGCGCATGCTGACCATGCCTCCCATGGAGTGACCGAGCAGGTGAACGGGCCCCGAACCCACCGCCTGCTGCACGAAACCGGCAAGATCGTCGACCAGCTGCGAAAAGGCGTACGAATTCGGATCGGCCGGGTTGGAAGTTTCGCCGTGTCCCCGCTGGTCGACGACAAAGACGGTGCGGTCTTGGCTCAGTGGCTCGACCACCAAACGGAAATCGTGTCGCGCCCCGGTGATGCCGTGCACCATCACCAACGGCAAGGCCTCGTCGCCTCGCCTCTCGCCGTAACGGTTGAAGGCCATCGTGATGTCGTTGACTGCAATGGTCTCGGGTCGGATCGGCACCGCGAGAAGCTACCCGACGGCAAATACATCGCAAACCGCGACGGCCGCGGCCAGACTGCTCGGATGTCACGACTGCGGTACGCGCTCCTCGGCGCGGCGATCTTCGCACTGACCGCATCGGTCGGCCAGGTCTTCGCACTCTTGGCCGACTTCAAGGAAGAATTCAACCTTCCCGACGGCGGGGCCGGCCTCATCGCGTCGATGTCGTTCTTCAGCGCCGTGATCGGCCAGCTCACCCTGGCCCCGCTCGCCGACAAGGGCCACACCCGAGTGCTGCTGGTGGCCGGCATGGTGTTCGCCTGCGCCGGCTCGATCGCCTTTGCGCTGTCGAGCAGCCTGTGGCCGCTCGTCGGGGCCCGGATCCTGACCGGGTTGGGACTCGGAGCGTTCTTGCCGTCGGTGCGGGCACTGGTCGGTGCGGAAGGGGCCCACGACGCCGGCGTTCGACTGGGACGGATTTCGTCGGTGGAAGTCACCGGTTTCATCGTGTCGCCCTTCATCGGCGCCGAGCTGGCTTCGCGCATCTCTCTGGCTGCCCCGTTTTGGACCAGCGCCGTCATCGCCGCCGCGTTCATCCCGATCGTGGCCTTCATGCCCCTCCCCGAACGTCGCATCGCGAGTGGTGCCCGCTCGATCCGCACCTCGTTGCGACTGCTGGAGCGCCGACCGGTGCTCGTCGCCTTCCTCGCCGGCGTGGCGCTGTACCTGCCAGCCGGAATCTTCGAGGCGGTGTGGTCGATCTATCTGGAGGACCTCGGTGCCAGCACCCAGTTCGTGGGGCGTTCGCTGCTTCTCTACGGCGTGCCCTTCGTCTTCGTGTCGAGCTTTGCCGGGCGCTACTCCGATCAGTACGGGGCAATGCGCGTCACGCTCGCCGCGGTGGCGCTCATCGTCCCGATCACCGCGCTGTACGGCATCATCAACTCGTTGTACGTCCTCATCTCGCTGGCGGCGGTCGAAGCGGTCATCAACGCCTTTGGCATACCGGGGGCGATGACCGCCATGGCCCACGCCACCTACGACGACGAGTTGGCATCGGGGCAGGGTTTGGTCGGAGCGGGCGGCCAAGTGATGGCCGGAACAATGGCCGTACTCGCCGAGCCCACCTACGTCGCGTTCGGACCCGAAGCGGTGTTCGTCGGAGCCGCCGCGATCATCGGTGCCCTGGCCGTGGCTGCAGCGGTGTTGCAGCAACCATCTGCGATCTTGACCGAACGTCCAGTGGCCGACACCTTCTAAGGTGGCCGCCATGTCCGACGCCCCCCTCCCGCCGCTCGTCCGAGCACTCCCGGCGGCCGGCATCGTCGACGAAGAGGCGCTGTTGTTCGCGTTCCTCGAATACGCCGAAGACGCGGGGCTCGAGCTCTACCCCCATCAGGAAGAAGCTGCCCTCGAGATCATGAGCGGCTCGAACGTCATCTTGGCCACGCCGACCGGTTCGGGAAAGTCCCTCGTCGCCGAAGCCGCTCACTTCGCGGCGCACGCGACCGGTCGACGCAGTTGGTACACGGCCCCCATCAAGGCCTTGGTGAGCGAGAAGTTCTTTGCGTTGTGCAAGACCTTCGGGTCCGACCGGGTCGGGATGATCACCGGCGATGCGGCGGTGAACGCCGACGCACCCATCATCTGTTGTACGGCCGAGATCGTCGCCAACATGGCGCTTCGCAACGGTCCCGACGGCGATCTCGACGTCGTGATCATGGACGAGTTCCACTTCTACGCCGATCCGCAACGCGGTTGGGCGTGGCAGTACCCGCTCCTCGAGTTGTCCAACACCCAATTCGTCCTCCTGTCGGCCACCCTCGGTCCGACCACCTTCTTCGAGGACGACCTCACCGCTCGCACGGGGCGGCCCACCACCACCATCTCCGATGCACCCCGGCCGGTGCCGCTCGACTTCGAGTATCGCTTTACTCCCCTACACCAGAGCCTGCAGGAACTTCTCGACCTCGACCGGGCGCCGATCTATCTGGTGCACTTCACCCAACGCGCGGCGACCGAGGCCGCCCAGTCGCTGACGAGTATCGACGTGCTCACCAAGGCCGAGAAAGCGGCGCTGAAGGAGGAGATCGGCGGCTTTCGATTCGACTCGCCGATCGGGAAGGATCTCAAACGATGGCTGGGGCACGGCATCGGCGTGCATCATGCCGGGCTCTTGCCGAAGTATCGCCTCCTCGTCGAGAAGCTGGCGCAGAAGGGCGTGCTGAAGATCATCTGTGGCACCGACACCCTCGGCGTCGGGGTCAATGTGCCGATCCGCACCGTGTTGTTCACGCAGCTGTGCAAGTACGACGGGATCTCAACTCGCTCGCTGAACAATCGCGAGTTCCATCAGATTGCCGGGCGGGCGGGCCGGCGAGGGTTCGACACGCAGGGGTACGTCTGGGCGCAAGCACCTGCGCATTGGATCGAGAACCGACAGATGGACGAAAAAGCGGCAACCGGCGCCAAGAAGAAGAAAAAGCAGGTCAAGAAGAAGCCACCCGAGCGCGGCTATTCGCACTGGGACGAACAGACCTTTCACAAAATGATCAACGGCCAACCCGAGCCGCTGCGATCGAGCTTCGGCGTCAATCATCAAATGCTGCTCGAGCTACTCGATCGCGAAGCCACCGTCGTCGACGGCGAGCGCTCGGACGGTTGCTCGGCGGTGAAGAAGCTGGTCACCGACAACCACGAAACCCGCAAACGTCAGCGCGGCCACATCCGTCGGTCGATCTCGATCTACCGCTCACTCCTCGACGCCGGGGTCATCGAGCACCTTGGCACTCCGGACGATTTGGGGCGCACGGTCCGAGTCACGATCGATCTCCAGCAAGACTTCGCCCTGCACCAACCGCTCTCCCTCTTCGCCGTCGAATACCTGGCTGTCTTTACCCCTGAAGGGGGCCAGCTCGCGCCGCAGGGGCTGTCCTCAATCCGGGCGGGCTCTTGGCAGCCGGAAGCGATTCCGGCGGCTCCGCCGGGCCCGCCGGCCGGAGGCAGCCTGCGTGGCGAGAACGCTCCCCCTGAAGGGGAGGACACGAGGCACGCTGCAGGCGAAGAAGCAGAAACAGCCACAGCGTCCGCACTGGATGTGTTGTCCGTCGTGGAGGCGGTGTTGGAGGACCCCGGCGTCATCCTCGCGGCGCAGGCCGACAAGTTGAAGGGCGAGTTGATCGGTCTCTGGAAGGCGCAGGGCATCGAGTACGAGGAGCGGATGGAGCGCCTCGAACAGGTCAGCTATCCGAAGCCGCTCGAAGAGGAGCTGTACGCCGCCTTCGGCATCTTCCGCCGCCACCATCCCTGGGTGGGCGGGGAAACGGTCCGACCCAAGTCGGTCGCCCGCGATCTGTACGAGCGCGCGATGACCTTCCGGGAATTCATCGCCCACTACGGCCTGAAACGCTCCGAAGGCGTTGTGCTGCGCTATCTCACCGACGCCTACAAGGCGCTGGTGCAGAACGTCCCGGAGGAACGCAAGACCGACGAGGTGTACGACATCACCGAATGGCTCGGCGAGCTTGTGCGTCAGGTCGACTCGAGCCTGATCGACGAGTGGGAGCGCATACAGAACCCTGAATTGTTCGAGCTCGACGAGGCACCGATCGAGTCCGACGAGCGTCCCGATGTCACCGCCAATCGCCGGGCCTTCACCGTGATGGTCCGCAACACGACGTTCCGCTGGGTCACCATGCTCGCCCGCCATGCCTACATCGGTCTGGCGGAGCACCTCGCCGACTCACCTGCGGCCGCGTCGGGTCACACGTGGACCAAGGATGACCTCGAGTCGTCCATGGCGCCGTACTGGAAAGAGTTCGCCGCGATCCTGCTCGACGGCGACGCCCGGTCCAATGCCAACTTCGTGGTCGACGACGCCGATCCGCAGTCTTGGAACATCACGCAGACCCTGGTCGACCCCGAGGGATCGAACGAGTGGGTCGTCCGGGCCCGGGTCGATCTGGCCGAGAGCCGCGAGCTCGGGGAGGCTGTCGTGCACCTCGAAGCCTTGGAGTCTCAGGTCCAATGAACCGGACCGGTGGCTCGCTGCTCATCGTCTTGGCATTGCTCGCAGGGGCCTGTTCGGGCGACCCCGCGACCGCGACGCCGGCAAGCGCCTCGGTGAGCCCAACGCCCGCCGGCTCTGACCCGACCGCGACGCCAACCACCGCCAGCGCAACCTCGAGCGCTCTTCCCTCGAGCTTCCCCGCCACGACCGTCCCACCGTGCGCAATACCCGAGGCCGGCACCCACACCACCGAGTTCCAAGCCCGCGAGCGCAGCTACCAGGTAGTCACGCCGGCGACGATCAGCGAGGGCACGCCCCTGCTCCTGCTCCTGCACGGGTTCACATCGCGGCCCGATCGCATTCTTCGGCACTCCGGCTTCGACGAACTCGGGCCTGCAAATGACATCGTGGTCGTCGCACCACTCGCCACCGGCAATCCGACCTCGTGGGAGATCATCCCGCCCAACGATCCGGACGACCCGACGTACGCGGGGCCGAACGACCTCGGCTTTCTCACCGATCTCGTCGGCGGGCTGCGCTCCGAATATCCTTGCCTCGGTGAGGTTTGGGCGGCCGGTCTCTCGGCCGGCTCGGCGATGGCCAGTTTTTTCATGTGCAGTGCGCCCGACGGTCTCGTCGGCGTCGGACTGGTGGCCGCACTCATCCCTGCGGTCTGTCAGCCATCCTCGATTCGGCAGATGCTCGTCTTCCACGGCACCGACGACATCGTGGTGCCCTATGTCGGAGGCGAGCAAGCGGTCGACGATGGCAGCTTTGCTTTGCCTGGCGTCGAAAGCTCTGCGGTCGCATGGGCCGAGTTGGCCGGGTGCGGAGAGGGAACGTTTACGCTCCTGGCCGACGACGTCGAACTGCGCTCCTTTCCGGGATGCGTCGAGGGCGCGTCGGTCGCGCTGCATTCGTACCTCGGCGGCAATCACAACTGGCCCGGCGGAGCCGACGATCAACTGCCGCCCATCATCGAGTCGCTACCGAGCAGCTGCGTGCTCGTGCACGCCATCACGCACGCACGAGGCGACGTCTACGACACCTGCCTCCGAGGCTGAACCCTTTCCGGCGTGGTCGAATCCGACTCAGCGTCGGTCCTGCAAGAACGGAAAGCTGGCCCGCACGTCGCTCACCCGGGCCGGGTCGACGTCGGCGTAGATGATCTCGACCTCGCCCGGCGCAGCCGTTGCGATCGACTCCCCCACCGGATCGAGCACCACGCTGTCGCCGCGGTACGGCAGCTGGCCGCGACGTCCACCGGACCCGACTCGGTTCGCGGCCACGACGTAGGCCTGGTTCTCGATGGCGCGGGCCACCAACAAGCTGCGCCAATGATGAGCCCGGGATTCCGGCCAGTTCGCGACCACCAGATACGCGTCGGTGTCCATCGCCCGAGCCCAGAACTCGTCCGCGAAGCGCAGGTCGTAGCACACGAACAGCGACACTCGAACACCCTCGATGTCGACGGTGACGAACTCGTCTCCGGGCGCATAGTGCAGGTGTTCATCGGCAAAGGTGAACGGGTGGATCTTGTCGTAGTGATACCGCTCGCCACCGGGGCCGCACACCCACAATCGATTTACCGGGAGACTTTCGGGTAGAGCGGTCGATACCGATGCGGCCAACCACACGCCGTGCGTGACCGCCTGCTCGGCGAGAAACGTCGCCGATGGACCGTCGGCCGCCTGAGCGATGCGATCGGTGGCCATCGAGAACCCGGTGGCGAACATCTCGGTGAGGACGACGAGTCGAGCGCCGTTCTTCGCCGCCTCGGCGACGAGCGGGCGTACCAACTCGTGCGTGGCTGCCGCGTCCTCCCACGCGATGTCGTGTTGCACGACCGCGACGTTCATCGGACCGGCCTGCTTCGACATGGGGCCAGAATGTAGTTCGCTGTCGACCCGACGAGCGAGACCGATCCACCGCACATCGGAGGGTCAGCCGTCCGACGCGTCGCTCGCCGCCCGGGCAGCAGCGACCATCTGCTCGAGTTCGACCGGCAGCCGATCGACCAGATCGCGCAGATCCGGGACCCGAGTTCGACAAGCCACCACGCCGATCGAGAAGTCGTCGACGTAACTCCAGGCCGTGGCGTTCAAACCCATGCGCTGAATGACCGGCCCCATGGACTGCACCGCGACGAGCCGCGCGCCGTGGATGAACAGCTGATCCCGCGATCCCGGCACGTTCGACACGATGGTGTTGAACACCGGCTCGCCTTTGAGGCGGTAGACGACCTTGCTCAGCCAAACAGACCACGGCTTCCACATCCAATACAGCTGTTGCCAGTCCCAAGAGAAACGCTGGTCCCGATCGGCCATGGCAGCTTTGGCCGCTTCGGTACTGGCGTGGACCGCTGCCAGCCGATCGACCGGGTCGGAAATATCGGTGCCGAGGGTGCTGGTGAGGTTGGTGACGCGGTTGCCCCAGGCATCGGACTCGTCGGGGTTTCGCACGGAAGTCGGCATACTCGTGTTGAGCGATTGCTCGGGAAGCTCGTCGCGAGATTCGAGGTAGTAGCGAGTCGCACCCCCCAACATCGCAATGAACACATCATTGATGGTGCACCCGAAGGCGATCTTCACGATCCGCAGGTCGCTCATCGACACCGTCACGTTGGCGTACAACCGCTGCGGCGTGAGGTCGTGGTCAAAACGCGTGGCCGGCGCGTTGAACGGCGGTTCGGGGATGATGCCGGCCCTGCGCCGGCGCAGCCCTCCGATGACGAACGCCACCGTA
>CBESNZ010000135.1:0-8198 GCA_965531045.1 uncultured Acidimicrobiales bacterium | reverse complement strand
TCTTCGCCACCCCCGGCGAGCAAGCCGAAGCGATGCTCATCGGGACCCGGCGGCTTCTGCGACTCAACGTTGCGGCGCCGCTACGACTGCTGAACGACAAGCTCGACAACGACGCCGAGTTGGCACTGGCCGCCAGCCGGTACCCCTCGAAGAAGGACTGGTTCGAAGACTGCATCGGCGCCGGTATCGACCAACTGGTCGAGCGAGCGGGAGGGCCGGCATTCGACGAGAAGCGCTACCGCGCACTCGAGAAGTGGGTACGGAAGGGTCTCGCCGAGGTCGTCGACGAAGCGAGCGATCGTGCGGTCGACATCTTGGTGCTGAGCAACCGGATCGAGGCCGACCTCGACGCAGCCGTGGCCGAGTCGCTCGCGCCGTCGGTCCTCCACATGCGCAATCACCTCGCCCGGCTCGTCTACCCGGGCCACCTCGCTGATGTCGGAGTCGATCGACTGCCCGACATAGAGCGCTACCTTCGCGCCATCGCCTACCGAATCGAGAAGCTGCCCGAGCGGGTGCGGGCCGACCAGCAGTCGATCCTGTACTTCCGCGACCTCGAAGCCGAGTACAGCGAGGCAATGGAGCGCGGGTTCACGGCCGAGTTGGCCGAAGCCGCCTGGATGCTCGAAGAACTGCGCGTCGTCGCGTTCGCGCAACCGATCGGCGCCACAGGCAAGGTCAGCGAACGGGCATTTCGCGCACTCCTCATTCCCTCCAGATAGACAGAGCCCATGAGTGATCTGCCGAACTGCCCGATCTGCACGATGCCAGAACCCCTCGAGGCCGCCGACGGCTTCGAGTGCGCGACCTGCGGACACGAGTGGCTCGCCGAGCCCACCGACGGACTCGACGACATTCGAGACGCAAATGGCAATCTGCTGGCCACCGGCGATGCCGTGACCGTGATCAAGGATCTCAAGCTCAATGGCAAGACCGGCGGGGTCAAGGCGGGCACCAAGATCAAGTCGATTCGGCTCGTCGAGGGAGACCACGAGATCGACGCCAAGGTGAATGGTCGCCAGCTATTGGTCAAGGCAGAGTTCGTGAAAAAGGCGTAGCACCCGTCACTATCGACGTCAGAGGGTTTGCGCCAGGGCAACAACCTGGTCGGAGGCCCCACCTTCGATCGGATCACCGTGGCCGAACACGACCGTCTCGAACTGCCGCTCCGCCAGGCGCTGCACGGAAGCGTTGGCGGTATCCATGTCGGCGGTGAACGACGCATCGGGCCCGAGCACCATGCCCCCCTCTTCATTGAGCGCGTCGCCGGCGACGAGAAAGCCCGCCGACTCGTCGAACACCGAAATGTGGCCCGGGGTGTGCCCAGGGGTGCCGATGATCTGCAAGCCGAAGATCTCGTCGCCGTCATTGATTGGTTGAGCCGCACCCTCGGGCACACCGTCGAGATCGGCCTCGCCGATGTAGACGTTGGCGTTGCTTGCGGCGCCGGTGATATCCGGCAGGCCACCCACGTGATCGCCGTGTTTGTGCGTGAGGATGAGATGGTTCACGTCACCCCAGCCGGCACCGACGATGCTCAGAGCCTCTTCGAACTTGGGCAGGTTGTTGCCGTTGCCCGAGTCGACGATGGCCACTTCGTTGCCACGCGCGATGAGGTACGCCGAGACGAAGCCGAGCTCGACCCGCTCCCATCGGAAGCCGGCCGCAACGACGTCGCCGGTCGGTGGCGATCCATCGGTGACCGGGGAGCCCGTGGTCCCTGGGCCGCTCGGTTCGAGTGTCACCGCGGCCCCGTCACCCGACGTGGTGGACGGCGTCACATCCCCGTCGCTGCTACACGCCGCCATCGTCGCCGGCCCGAGGACCGCGATGGCAACCGTTCGTTTCCCCATGTCGGTGAGAAACGTCCGGCGGTTCAGTCGATGCAGTTCAGCCATCCCGCCAACCTACTCACGCCCCTGGACTAGTGAGGACGCGGCCGGCGGTACCGATTCACGAACCGACGATGCCGCCGTCCTTGCGGCGGATGGCGAGCATGCAGTCACGTGGCACCGTCACGCCGTCGGTCGGCGCCGGGAAGTTGGTGAGGGCGGGATTGCCGTTGCCCGGATGCTGAATGTTGACGAACAGCGTCCGGCGATCGTGGTCGACCGTGATCCCGGTGATTTCGTCGCCGGGGACCCCGGAAAGCAGTCGCTTCATGACGCCGTCATCGTTGGCGACCAACAACTGGTTGTTCTGCGCATCGGGCTGGGAACCGTCGGTGGCGATGAAGAGCCGCCCATCCGGGTCGGCCCACAAACCATCGGGCGACCCGTACTGGCTTTCTGTGCCGTGGCTGTCGGTGGCCAAGAAGGCGATCTCCCACTGGAAATCGGTGCCGACGTGGCGGTCGCTGTCGGTCCACTTAATGATGTGGCCGTAGAGGTTCGGCGCTTGCGGGTTCGCCGCGTCGGGTTCGGTGCGGCGGCTGTTGTTGGTCAGTGTGCAGTACACATCGCCATTGGGCGCGACGGTCGTCCATTCGGGCCGATCCATCGGCGTGGCGCCAAGAATATCGGCCGCCATGCGGGCGTAGGTCAGCACTTCACTTTGATCGGCGAAAGCGGCGGCCAGGTTCGGGTTGTCGATGGTGAGTTCGAGCCACTCACCGCTGCCGTCGTCATCGAATCGAGCGCAATACAGCTTGCCACTGTCGAGCGGGCTCTGACCCCGAGCCAACATCGAGCGATGGTTGCCGGACGAAACGAACTTGTAGATGTAGTCGAAGCGCTCGTCATCACCCATGTAGGCGACGGCCCGGCCACCGCGACCGATGGCGATCGCGGCACCCTCGTGTTTGAAACGCCCGAGTGCCGTGCGCTTCAGCGGTTTGTCGTTCGGCTTGCGCGGATCGATCTCGACGACCCAACCGAAACGATTCTCCTCATTCGAATAGTCGGGGTTCGAGAGATCGAATCTCGGGTCGAAGTTGAACCAGCCATAGCCGAACCCAAACGCATTCAACCCGTACCGCGCCTGTTCGGGGGTTGGCGTGAACGGTCCGGTGGCGCCGAAGTAGCCGTTGAAGTTTTCCTCGCACGTGAGGTACGTACCCCAAGGCGTGTAGCCGTTGGCACAGTTGTTCAGGGTGCCGGCCGGCGCGTTGTTGGCCGGCGTCTTGAGCGTGTCGCCGTCGCGAGCCGGGCCGGAGAAACGTACCGGCGTGTTCACGGTGATCCGTCGGTTCTTCCGGCTCCGTGCGGCCGCCCACCGGCCGCCCTCGCGCTGCAGGCGAACGACCGAAACGCCGTGCGCCGCCTGCATGATGCGCACGTCCTCGACGGACTCGGGGGCCGACTTGCCGAGCACATGCGAGGTGGACCCGAACTCGTGATTGAGGCACAACAGTGCGCTGTTCCGACCATTCGGGAACAACCACATACCGTCATGGCCGATGCCGATCTGCTGCTCCTGGGCGGCGGCGGAGGTGGGCGGATAGGCGAACTCCGGCCCGCCGGGTTGCAATGGCGTGCCCCAAGGGATCAGCACGTCGTACTCGTAGTCAGAGGAGATGACGGGCGTTGAGCCGAACGTGTCGGCGTTGATTACGGGCGCAAAATCTATGTTGTCCCGGCGACTCCATCGACGCCGCCCGGCGGCGACCGAAGAAGAAGACGCGGTGCTCTGGGCACCGGCGACGCCACCAGTGCCGGCGAATGCTGCGGCCACGGTTACGGCGCCCCCGGCCAGCGCGCCGCGTCTCGAAATGTGGGCCCGAAGCACGTCGTCGAATGGCCGATTCCCGCTGTGGTTGCTGGTGCCGTCGTCTTCGATCATGGAGGTCCCCTTTAGACGCAAGCGAACAAGCCCCCTTGCCCGCGATCCGAACCTAGCCGTCGACCGGATCGAGCGCATCCGGAACCCCGGAAGGCACAAAGGAGAATCGGCGCCATGGACGATCCCTCCGCCGTTCTCGACGGCCGACGCGATTGACGTACGCTCGACCGATGGCAGGACCCAGGCGTCGGCGTCGCAACCCGCAGCAGTTCGGCACCCAGCAGTGGGCTTCGCGTCTCGCGATACGCACCGGGGTGCTCACCACGCTCTTCCTGGCTTGCGTCTACGCCATCGGCGCGGCACTGGGGGCCACCCGGGACGAGGATACCCAGGTCGCCCAGGACAACCCGTCGGCCTTCAGTCCGTTTCTCGTGTTCGTCGTCGTGGGGGTCGCAGCGGTGGTCGTCGCCCTGTTGGTCGCGCACGTGCTGATCGCGCTCCCGGCCGCACGGCACCACCCGCAATCACCGGCGCTCGTCTTTGCGTATGTGGCCGCCGCGATCGTCGGCGTGCTCGCACTGATCGGCTTTGCTATCGGGCCCGGACTGCTGCTCTCGGTACCGGCTGCGGGCCTGCTCGGCGGTGGAACGTTCGTCATCGCCCGGCAGGTTGCCAAACGCATGCCGCCCTTTCCCCAGGGGCTTTCCGTTCGCCGAACCGACGCCGGCGATCGGCCGCTCGGGGGTGACTGACCCGCCCTCGAGATCTACGAGTGGAGATCGCTGACGACTTCCGCGAAGTGCTCTGGATCGGGGGCGCGGTTGTTGACCAGGCTCACCGACGTCGAGATGCCGTCGAGCCGTTGACGGACGAGTGGTGCGATCTGGGCCGGTTCGCCGATCACCGCGACCTGCGCCAGAAACTCGTCGTCGACGAGTGCAGCCATGTCGTCCCACTTACCCTCACGGGCCTGGCGCTTGAGCTCGGTGTGGAGGTCGCCATAGCCGTGCAACTCCAGCACGGGGGCGTACGCGGGTGTGCTGCCGTAGAACGCCAGCTGCTTGCGAGTGGCCTCGCGCGACCAATCGAGCTGTTCTTCGGTGCGCCCGGTCACCACGATCGTGACACACACCACCTCGATGTCGTCGTCGGTCCGGCCGGTGTTCGCCAAGCCCCTTCGAACGGCCGGTAGCGACAATTCCTCGAGCGACCGCCGGGTGGCAAATGGGTGCAGCAAGATGCCGTCGGCCACTTCACCGGCGACTTCGGTCATCCTCGGGCCGATGCCGGCGGTGAATATCGGCGGTAGGCCGAACGGATTTGGACCCGGGTCAAAGGCGGGAATCATGCGGGTATGCGAATAGAACTCGCCCTCGAACGACAATCGTTCTCCGGTCTCCCACGCGTGCCAAATCGCACGAATGGCCAAGACCATCTCGCGCATGCGGGCCGCAGGGGATGACCACGGCATACCGAAACGCTGTTCGATGTGTGGCTTGATCTGCGAACCGAGTCCGAGCAGGAAGCGACCGCCGGTGATGGTCTGCAGATCCCACCCGACGTTCGCCAGCGTCATCGGCGTTCGGGCGAACGCAATGGCGATGGCGGTACCGAGCTCGATGGTCGACGTATGTTGCGCCGCCACCGCCAAGGGCAGAAACGGATCGTGCTTGGCTTCGAACGAGAACGCTCGGTCGTACCCGACCTTTTCGAGCTCGGTATACATCGTTCGCGCCTCGCGCAGATCGTCCGTCGGGACGGTCATCGAGACGTGCACGGCGCTGCCTTCGAGTCTTCGGCCGAACGGCCGGTCAGACCGCGTCCAGAACCTGTTCGGCGATCAGTTCTTCGAGGTAGGCCGTATCGAACCAGTTGAGTTCGAGGCTCTTCGCACGGCGGAAGTACAGCTGCGCATCGCACTCGACGGTGAATCCCATGCCGCCGTGGATCTGGATCGCATCCGCACTGACCTTGCGGTACACCTCGGTCGCGAACATCTTGGCCATCGGCGCAAGGCGAGCGATCGAGCGGCCGGCGTCACGAGCCCACGCCGCTTGGTGGACCAGGACCGACGCTCCGTCGATCTCGGTGATGCCGTCGGCCAAGTAGTGGTTGATCGACTGGAAGGCGGCGAGCGGCTTGTCGAACTGCACCCGCTCGGACGCATACTCCCAGGTGATTTCGTGCACCCGCTTTGCGCCGCCGACGGCGAGTGCTCCGAGAAGGATGGCGCCATCGAGGAGGGCGGCTTGCCAGGTGTTCCAAGCGAGGCCGGCCTCGCCGACGCGGGCATCGGCACCGACCGCGACGTCGGCGAAGTCGACTCGGTATTGCGTGTCGTACGCCACGCTCTTTTGTTGGGTCAGCGTGACACCGTCGGCCGTGGCATCGACCAGGAACAGGTCGATGCCGTCATCGGTGCGAGCGAGGACCAGCAGCGCATCGGCGGTGGAGGCGAAGAAGACGTGCCGCTTCGCGCCGCTGAGCAGGAAGCCGTCTGCAGTGGCCTTGGCTTCCATCTGCACGCCGGTGGGTCCGGAACTGTTGTCCGGTTCGAGCCACGCAGGCGTGACGATGGCTTCGCCCGCGGCGATCTTGGGGAGCCACTCGCCTTGCTGGGCATCGGAGCCCGAGCGAGCGAGCACGCCGGCGCTGACGATGCTGGAGACGAAGTGGGGAGACGGTGCCAGCGATCGGCCGAGCTCCTCGTAGACGACGACCGTGTCGAGCATCGACATACCTGAGCCACCGTGTGCCTCCGGCACGAGCGCACCCGTGACGCCCAGTTGCGCAAGCTGCGACCAGAACTCGTCGTCGTAGCCCTTCTCGTCGTTTTCGATGGCGCGTACAGCCTCGACGGACGCCTTGGCTTCGCAGAGGCCACGTACGGCCTCGCGCAGCATGTCCTGTTCTTCGGTGAAATCAAGATCGATCATGGTGTGTTCCTCTTCGGCCCGTCAGGGCTTCCACTGTTCGCCGCGGCGTTGCCACGGGTTGTCGTCATCGTCGACCGGCACAGCCACGCGGGCCGTGCAGGTTGTGCAGAGTCGATCGCCGGCGTGAAGGGTGACCTCGAGGCCAACCCAGCCACAGCCGGCGTCATCGATATCGGAGTCGGTGACCGTCGCCCGCAGCATCATCAGATCCTTGGGATACACCGAGTCGCGCATTTTGAACGTCATCTGACCGAGGCGGCCCTTCGGACCGGTCCAATCGGTGATGAAGCGCTCGAACCAGGCGGCCTGGTTGGGCGTGTTCAGGAAGATGTCCTGCGTGCCATTGCGGTTGACCGCAAAGTCGTAGTCGTGATGCATCGGACGCCAGTCGCGCGACGCCAAGGCCCCGAGCACCACGGTCGTGGCGCTGACTTCGACGTCGAGTTCCGGCAGTTCGTCGCCGACGCTGATTTGGTTGTGCACAAGATTGGTCATCAGCTCTGTCCCTTCCATCAGCTCTGTCCCTTCACGTAGCCAAACGCCGTGTACGCCTCGACGCCGACCAGCGAGTCGTCCTGGTTGAGATACTGCACTTCGAGAACCCAGAACCGACCCGTGCCGAGCTTGGTGGTTTTCGGCTCGCTGATCGACCGGAGAACCTGACGACTTCGGATGCGATCGCCGATGCGTACGGGGTCGTAGAACGTGATGGTGTTGTCGGAGATGATTGCCTCGGGGAGCGACAGCAGCTCCTTCAGGTCGAAGTGCGCCTGCAGCGGGACCGCTGGTTCGGACCGTCCGGGCGACCAGTGATGCGGCCGGAACCACACCGACAACATCGTGGGCGGGGCGATGGGACCGTCGGTGAGCTCGTCGGCCACCGCATCGTCCCAAAAGAGTGGGTTGCCGTTCTCGACCGAGGCGCAGGTGGTCCAGATGTACCCGTGCTCGACGGGGAACCCGCCCTCTTCTTCGTACTGGTACTCACCGATGAGGTCCGTCACCGATTGAGGGACTTCGCGGGGCACGTCGGCCATTGCTGCTCGGGATGCGGTGGTCATACAGCGGTTCCTTCTGCGAGAAGTGCGTCGATGCGGGTTGGGTCGAGACCGGCCTCGGCCAGGATGGCCGCGGTGTGGGTGGCCGTCATGTCGGCGACGGGCAACTCGGTGGCATCGCCCTGCCCGGCCAGAACGCTGGCCACCTGGCGGAACGTCCCCTCGGTCGGATGTTCGACATCGACGAACAGGTTGCGGGCCACGAACTGTGGGTCGACGGTGAGCTCGGGGATGTCCTGCACGCCGGTCACGCAGGTGTCGGCCGGACCGAGTTGGTCGACCCACGCGCCGCGGGTCTTGGTGGCGAACGCGGCGATGAAGTCGGCGCGCATGGGCTCGATCGCATCCTCGTCGTACTGCTTGCCGATCCACTGCGGGCAGCCGATCTCGTTGCAGAGGTTGGCGAAGAACCGACCTTCGATGGCACCGACGGCAACCCAACCCTTGTCGGACGTCTCGTACACGTCGTACCAGGCGTAGCGAC
>CBESNZ010000134.1:0-8233 GCA_965531045.1 uncultured Acidimicrobiales bacterium | reverse complement strand
CAACGGCCCGTCACTCGAGATCGGGAACCCGCTCGACAATCCGAACAACGCGGCAAGCTGGCACGCTTCCGCGCAAAACGACGGCAACCCCGGAGTGGCGAGCATGCCTCCGGTGATCAGGCCAGGTGGCGTCGGGATCATCGAAGGGGCGTCGGGCCAACAAAAGGTCGTCAATGTGCCGGTGACGTTGTCGTACCCATCGACCACGCCGGTCACCGTCGCTTGGGAGACCTTCCCCACCGGAGGTGGCGTGGGGCATGCCACGCAGGGCGTCGACTACGTCGCCGCGTCGGGCACCGTCACGTTCGCTCCGGGTCAAACCAGCCGGGTCGTTCCGATCACCGTGCTCGGCGACAACATCGCCGAACCCCCGCTGCTCTGGGGAGAATGGGCGTTCGTCAGGTTCAGCGATCCATCGGCCAATGCCAGCCTCGACCTCGGCTTCTTCGGCCTCGGCATCGCGGTCATCATCGACGACGACTGAGCCAGGTGGTGTGACCGCCCCCGCTGCTATCCCAGGCGGTCGAGCAGGTTGCGGGTGATTTGTTCGATGTGCTCGTCACGGCCGGCCAGACCGTGTACCCAATCGGTCGAACCGGAGGTCACGACCGTTCCGCCGCCAGGCGACACGTAGGTACCGAGCACCGCATGGCCATGCGCGATGCGCTCGACCGCGTTGTGGTCGCGCGTATTGAAAACCCGCGAGGCGATGTATTCGTCCTCACCCGGAACCCCCGGCGGTGGGGGCCGCGATGCCGTCTCGCGGGTGAAGTGCGCGGCCGGTGCCGTCCCGAGGATCTCGAAGTCAATCGGCGTGCCATCAACTCCCGTCGGGTACGGCAGACCGTCGCGGTACGTGAAATCGCATCCGTCGCATTCGTAGCCCACCACCGTGGCTCCGGCACCGAGCACATCGCCGTAGTCGAGGTCGGTGCCATCGAAGAGCCAATGATCGGTGCGGTGCATCGTGTAGCCACCCGAGCCCCGAGTAACGCGCTTGCCGATGCGGTGATAACCGCCGCGAACGAAGCTCACGCCGGTCATGTGATTCTCAGGCCGATCGAGCAGGTGATCCGACCAGATGGTCGTGACCTCGGACTCGCGATCGGTGCCCAGCAACGGATCGGCTTTGAACGCCCCCTTGTAACCCACCATGGTGGCGGCCGGCCCTTCCGGCGTCGGTTCTTCATGCCGTACCTGCCAGAACGCGGTGTTGCCCGACAGGAATGCGGCGTTGCCGCCTCGGGAGATGAACCCCTCCACGGAGTCGCGCATGGGGCCGGACCAGTACTCGTCGTGGCCGATCGACAGAAACAGGCGATAGCCCGAATCCGGCCCGAGAAGTTCGGGATACTCCTCGAGATCGGCATTGGTTACGACATCGATCTCGTACCCGGCTCCCTCGGCCCACTGCACGAAGGGCAACTCCCAGTTCGGCCAACCCGCCGAACCCGCCCATGGCGAAAGGTGATTCATGCGGAGGTAGCCCACGTGGCTGGCGGAATAGTTGTCGGGCGGATACAGCGAGGTCACTCGCTGACCTGCGCCGGAGGGCTTGCAGAGGTATCCCGGTGCCATGGGTCGCTTCAGCGACACCGACGTGGCTCCCAGGTAGAGGTTCCGTCCGCCGAAGTCGTTGTACGCGTGCCACGTGTTCGTGCCGAGTGCCCAGAGGATCTTGGCGGAGGTGCCGGCTTGCGGCGGACGAACGACGAAGAAGGCATAGCTGGTTCGGGTCTTGCCGTTGACATCGATCGTCAACACCACTTCGTAGTAGCCCGACCGCCAGCCGTCATCGACCATGACGTCGTAGGCGACCGGCCAATCGCACCCCTTCTCTGACGCATCGATCGGCGTCGGGTGATCGCCGGCGACGATGTCGTCGTCGGTGTGCACCACCGTGCGGTCGGCGCCGATACGGGCCACCTCGAGCGAGACCGGCCGACCGCCGGCCGACGACAGATGCAGCGACACCCGCTCCCCGGCCACAGCCGATTGCGGCCAGCAGTATCCCGTGACGGTCTCAAATGCCATCGGCAGATCCTACGCACGGCGCGCACGCAGCGAAGATTCTCCGCCCTGGTCGAACCGATGGGACCACGGACTCCGACAGGAGTACATGACTGCGACAATCTCTTCCCCGAACGGACCGAGTCGGCCGGCATCATCCCTTGCTCCGCCGCCGCCCCCTCCCCTTTCTCCGCCGCCGCCGCCCGGGATCTCCGACAAGGCGCGACGCATCGCAACCACGCTGCTCCGTCTGGCGCTCATCGCCGCCGGCATCGGACTCTCGTTCGTCATCGACAGCACGATCTTCACCGCCGTCGTGGTGTTGTTCGTCCTGGTGGCACCCTTCGAGAAGCTCTACCCCCGCCAGAAGGGTCAGAAGGTGCGGCGTCCTCTGGTGACCACCGACATCAGCTTCGCGTTGCTGAGCCCGATCCTCAACGGGATCGGCATCGCTGCGCTGATCGTCATCGGCGGACTCAGCTTCTTCTGGCTGCCCGGCCTTGCGGTCAGCCCACTCGTTGCGATGATCCCGTCATTCGCACTACCCATCGTCGGCTTCTTGCTGTTCGACTTCATGTCGTACTGGACACACCGTTGGGCACACGAAGTGCCGTTCATGTGGCGCTTCCACATGGTGCATCACTCGCCTGAGCACATGGACTGGGTCAGTGGCTTTCGGGTCCATCCCTTCGACGGCGTCGTCATCGCTCCGGCGTTCTTCTTCTTGATCGGCGCAGGTTTCGCGGCCGAACTCGCCGGCATCTTTGCCGTCTTCCAGATCATCCTCGGCATCTTCTTCCACGCCAACGTCCGAGTTCGGTGGCGCCTCGTCGACCGCATCGCTGCCAATCCCGAGTTTCATCACTGGCACCATGCCAGCGAAGCCGACGCCGTCGGCCACAACTATGGCGCTGCGCTTCCGTGGTGGGATCTGGCCTTTGGCACGTTCTTCATGCCGAAGCACAAGACCGGTCGACGGCCGATGCGCTACGGCGTGTCCGAACCACTCCCCCGCAACCTGCTCGGACAACTGACCTACCCGTGTCGTGGTGCCCGCCGCCACCTGTGGCTCTGGCGCCATCCCGTCCTGGCCGCGAAGACCGTCTATGCCGCAACCCGAAATCTGCTGGCTGACATCCGCCGCTCGGCAACCCGGCCCACGCACGCGGTCCGGACCGAGTGGGTCGAGGGGTCGGCGACGTCGAACGCATCACTCATCGGTCCGACGGCCATTGCGAAGTCGCGCAAACGGCCGCTTCCCGGTCGAACCCTTCCCAGTCGACACTTGTCCTGACGCAGTCGGTAGCGTTCGGTACGTGAGCGAAGCTGGTGATGCATTTCAGGTGACGGCGCCCCGCGGCCAAGGGCCTGGCGTGCTGGTGCTGCATTCACATTGGGGGCTGACCGATGGCGTGCGGGACTATTGCCGGAACCTGTCCGACGAGGGGTTTACGGTCGTCGCCCCCGACCTGTTCGACGGGGCCACGGCCGCTACCGATGACGAGGCCGATGCCCTCCTGCTGGATGTCGACCCGAACCGCCTGACCGTGCTGGTCCAGGCCGGGGCCCGCGCGCTCTTTGCTGCAGGCCAAGATCCAGTCGCCAAGATGGGAGTCGTCGGCTTCTCGATGGGCGGTTCGCTGGCGCTGTGGGCCGGCGTTCGACTGGCCGTCATCTTCGACCGCATCGTGTCCTACTACGGTTCGCAATCGATCGATTTCTCCGAAGCGGAGGGCTCGTTCCTGGGGCATTTCGCCGCCGACGATCCACTGATACGTGAAGACGATCGCGTGTACACCGAGTCGTTGATCCGACTGGCCAAGCGGCCGACCACCTTCCACGTCTACCCCGATGTCGCAGCCGGCTTCGCCGAACCGGGCCATCCGGCGTTCGACGCCAAGACAGCCGAACAAGCCTTTGCCCGCACGGTCGACCTGCTTCGGGGTTGATCGGCCGAACGCCCCGGGCTTCGTCGCTGCGGCGACCTACCGTCGCTCGACCAAGACGATGCGGCCGTCGGCCATCGTGATCACCTGGTCGGCTCGGTCGATAGCGAGCTCGCGCTGCGACACGGCGATGATGGTCGTCGAGCCAAGAGCCATCAATCGATCCCACAACTCGCGCTCCGTCGCCACGTCCAGCGCACTCGACAGATCGTCCACAACGAGCACCTCGGGATTCGTCAACAGACTGCGCGCGGTCGCGACCCGTTGGGCCTGACCACCCGACAGGCGGAGTCCGCGCGCACCGACCATGGTGTCGAGGCCCTCGGGCATCTCGTCGAGGTCCTGAGACAGCGTGGTCATCCGCAGCACCTCATCGAGCCGGTCGACGTCGCGACCCAAGGTGATGTTGTCGCTGAGCGATTCGCTGAACAGTCGCGGGATCTGTGGCAAATGTGCAGCATTGGGTGGCACAAACCACGAGGCCGGATCATCGAGCTCCTCGCCGTTCCAGCGAATCGACCCCGCGTCGGTATCGACCAGCCCGACCAATGCACGAAGCAGCGTCGACTTGCCCGCACCCACAGGTCCCGTGATGACATTGAACGTGCCGGCGTCGAAACGCAGATCGATATCGGTGATGCCCTCGCCCGTGGAGGGATACCGAACCGACAACCCACACACCTCCAATCGTTCCAGACGGACCCGCGGCGGATCGGCATGACGGCCCAACCGATCGTCGTTCGGCTCGATCGTCACCGCTCGGTGCTGAACAACGCCGGCGACTTGGCCCGGCGCCATCATCTCGCCCATGCGCCCGTACGACACGATGGCCTGTTCGCGGGAGGTGATGAGCCGAGCGACGTATCGGGGCAGCTCGCCGAGCTGGGTGGCGTAGGCGACGAAGAGCGCGAGGTCGCCGACCGTGAGCTCGCCCGAACGCACCGATGGGACCAACACCAGAAGGGTGAGTCCGATCGTGACGTCGGTGGTCGACGACGAAATGCCGTCGATCGCCTGTTGCAGGACAGTGTCACGCACAGCCGTGTGACGACGGATCGCGGTGTACTCCTCGAGGCGCTCGATCGCCGCGTCCTCCCGCCCGGCAAGCCGGAAGGCCAGCATGCCGGTGAAGGTCTCGCCCAGGAACGAGGTAACCCGCCCGGTTGCGATTCGGTCGGCTGACCGGGCGGCATGAAGCCGCGGGGTGAGGGACCGAACAAGGATCGTCACCAACCCGAGCGGCAGCAGGACGACCAACGCCGCGCGGGTATCGATGGTCGACATCACGATCAACGCGCCGATGGAGTACGCGATGTAGCCCGATCCGTCGAGCCATGAATCGGTCCAGATGACGGTGTCTCGAGCGTCGTCGGAAAAGCGGGAAATCGCCTCGGCCGGGCTGTCGGGTAGCCGCGCCGCCGTGGGTCCACCACTGACGGTTTGGGCATCGAGCATGTTGGTCCGAAGCATCGTCAGGGCGCTGACCCACCACCGGACAACCAAGTAGATGGCGACGCCGAAGACCACCCAACGAAGCGCTTCGGTGAGACCAAACGCCACGAGCAAACCCGTGATGGATTCCGACGAATCGAGCCGATCGAAGGCCAACTTCAGCAGCCACCCCGACCAGAGCGGCAGCAGGAAGAACGCGCCCCAAGAGATCCACGACAGGGCCCACAGCCGGGGCCGGAACGAGCCGGTCGACCAGCCGAATTGGAACGGCTTGATCCGATCATCGTCGGGCCGCATGGTCATACGATCACCTCATCGATCGCGCCGGTCGCCCCGACCGCCAGCAGCTTGGCGTACCGGCTGGTCGGGTCGGCTCGGAGTATGTCGGTGTGGCCGTGTTCGACGACGCGACCCCCGTCGAGAATCACGATCTCGTCCAACCGTTCGACGGTTGACAGGCGGTGGGCAATGACGACCGCAGTGCGGCCTTCGATAAGTCGATCGATCGCTCGGGTGACCTGCTCTTCGGTGAGCGGATCGATACGGGACGATGCTTCGTCGAGCAGCACGAAGTCCGGCGCGCGGAGGAACAGGCGCGACAGGGCGATGAGCTGACCCTCGCCGCCGGACAACCCGGAACCGGTGGGCCCGAGCTCGGTATCGAGGCCTTGCGGCATCGCTTCGACCCAGTCGAGCAGGTCGAGTTCGGCCAGGGCGTCGCGAACCTGTTCGTCGGTGATGGAGTGGTCGAACAGCGTGAGATTGTCACGAATCGATGCGCCGAACAGGTGCACGTCCTGCGACACCACTCCGGCTCTGGCCCGCAGGTTGTCGAGGGGTATGTCGTCGAGCTCGACGCCGCCCAACGTCACCGAACCGGTTGTCGGCTCGACGAGACGCATGAGCAGTCGAGCCAGCGTGGTCTTGCCGCTTCCGGTGCGCCCGAGCACGCCGACGGAGCGGCCGGCGGCGAGCGAGAGCGAGATGTTGTCGAGTACCCGAGATGCGTCTTGCTCGTCGTCGTATTCGAAGCTGACGGCGTCGAGCTCGAGCGCCAGCGATCCCATCGGCAGCGGGAGTTCGCCACCGTCGCGAATCGCGGGTCGGACCGCGAGGAGCTGCAGCGTGCGCGACATCCCACCGGCGGCTCGTTGCACCGCCTCGGTCTCGTCGGCCAGGCGGTCGAGCGGAGAACGCAGAATCTGGGTGTACTGGAACAACAGAAATGCGGTACCGAGGGTGATGGTTCCGCGACGAAGCAGCGCTGCATCGAGCGCCAAGATCGCGATGCCGCCGAGCACGAAGACGGCATTGGCCGCCACCCACAACACGAAGCCTTCCTTCTCGCGACGGAGTGTGGACCGCAGAACTGCCGCGCTTGCGGTTTGGAACGTTGCCAGGGCATGGCTGCCGCCGCCATTGCTCCGCAGATCATCGGCGCCGGTGAGGCGTTCTTCGACCTCGCCGAGCATGCGACCGGTGGCGGCCTGTTCGGAGGCCGCGTCGTCGACCGCCCGGTCGCGGAACATGAACAGGACACCAACAGCCGCTGCGAGGTAGGCGGCGAGCCCGAGTCCGATCGCCCAACTACGCCACAGCACGACGACCAACAGGCCGACCAGGGTGACGAGCGCGGTGGTGGCCCGGGCGGCGAAGTTCGAGATGAATTCACTCAGCGCCGTCACGTCGCCGTCGACGCGGCTGACCAGCTCACCTGGGCTCGTGGAGCGATGGAACGACAGATCGAGACCCAGCACGTGCCGGGTGAGATCGGATCGCAGCTCGTTGGTGACCCGCCAGGCCAGGTCGGTGGCTGTCCATGCGACGACGATCTCCATGAGCTGACGGGCCAAGCCGATACCGATGTACAAGGTGGCAATGGCGACCAACCGCGATTGGGTCGCTCCAGCGGCGGCGTCATCGATGAAGGCAGCGATGAGCAGTGGGCCCGCCAACGGCAGCAAACCCGCGACGGTCAGCACGAGGCCCATCGCGGCGACCCTCCCCCGATGCGGGATCAGCAGCCCGAACAGGGCGCGCCAATGCTGCTGCTCATCCATCCCGAAGACGGTAGTTGGCCGACGTCGGCATATGCCGCGAATTACAACTTGATGTACGTGTCGATATTCACTGTTCAATGGCTCCGCAGGGGAGTAAGACTGTCATAGGGACCGGTTGCTGCGGAGTCTCCGGTCGAGGAGGAGTCATGCCTTCAGTTCGGATCAGCCCATCCGCCGACAGGGAAGTCCGTCGGCCTCGCCCAAAGGACGCGGCTCTGCCTCGTCCGCAGCAGCTCGAACTGATCTCGCGCCGCCCCAGACGACGGGTGTCCTTTTCCGAAGCGACGCGTCTGCGTAACCTCGAGCACGCCCGTGAACTCAAGTCGATGTTGGCCGACATCGTGAACCGCCAAGACAAGGCGAGCTGAGGCGACCGGGTCTGTCGGGTGATCGGCGGGATCACCACAACGACAGGCCCGGTCCGCACCAACCGGTTCGACCCGTCAGCTCTGCGCGTGACCACTAGTATCGGGCAAGGAAACCGCCGCTCACACGCAACGCCGCCGGAGGATCGTGCTTCACAGAGATGTTCAGGTGTCCGAGAGTTCGGTCCATGGAACAGGGCTCTTCGCGACGGCGGCGATTCCGGCGCGGTCGACGATCTGGGAACTGCCCGCCGATACGCAGCGGTACCACCAGAGCGACATCAGTGGATGGGCCGCAACCGTGCGGGACCGATTCTTTGTCCACGCCCATTCCGCCGGCGACGGCTGGTACTACGGCTTCAAGGACGAGCCAATGACGGACGACGGCGGCTACATGAAC
>CBESNZ010000133.1:0-8411 GCA_965531045.1 uncultured Acidimicrobiales bacterium | reverse complement strand
CATCGACGCCTAAACGTCGGCCGACGTGGCACGCTGAACCCGTGGAAACCGCCAGTGCATCCGAACTCCCGGACAATGACCTGATTCGCCTGACGTTGCCGGCGTCCACGCCGTACGCCCGAATCGCGCGCGTCGGTGCGGCGACCCTCGCGTTTCGGTGGGGGTTCAGCCAACGTCAGATCCAAGATCTTCGACTCGCGGTGGACGAAGCGGTCATCTTGTTGATGGGGCATCAACATCGGAAGGGCACCATCTCGCTCGAGTATCGAATCGTCGGCGACCAGATGCGCATCACCGGCACGGTCGCCCTGGCCGATCCAACGCCGAGCGGGCATTTCTTCGACGACGAGGCGGTGCAGCGGTTCCGCGACCTCGCCGGTGACCTGTTGACCGAATACGAACTCGACGCCACCGACCACCGGGTGCAGATGGTGATCAACCGGGCCTGAGCCCGCCGGCTCACAAACCCCGTGCGGAACCTGGGTTCTAGCGGCCCGTGGAACCGAAGCCGCCGGCACCGCGAGTCGAGTCGGGAAGCGCTTCGGTCGCCACGAAGGCGGCTTGCTCGACGCGTTGCACCACGAGTTGCGCGATGCGCTCACCCCGTACGACCTCGAACGGTTCGGACGGGTCGGTGTTCACCAGCAGAACCTTCAACTCGCCTCGGTAGCCCGAGTCGATGAGACCGGGCGAGTTCAAAACGGTGACGCCGTGTTTGTAGGCAAGGCCCGAGCGCGGCTGGATGAACCCTGCGTATCCGTCCGGGATGGCGATGGCGGCGCCGGTCGCGACGAGCGCGCGACCCCCGCCGGGCGGCAATGTAAGCGTCTCGCCGGCCACGAGATCTGCCCCGGCATCGCCCTCGGTCGCGTACGCGGGTAACGCCAGCTCGGCGTCGAGTTGTTGAATCGGAATCTCAAGCACGGTGGGACTGTAGTCTCACCAGAATGCTTGCATGGATGGACCTTGAGATGACCGGGCTCGACCCGAGTCGACACGCGATCGTCGAGATCGCCACGCTGCTCACCAACGATGATCTCGAGATCATTGCCGAGGGTCCCGATCTGATCATCAATCAGCCCGCCGAGGTACTCGAGAAGATGGACGACTTCGTTCGCGATATGCACACGCGCAGCGGATTGCTCGAGATGATCCAGGCCTCCACCGTCACCCACGACGAGGCGATGAAGGCGACGCTCGCCTTCCTCAAGGAGCACATCCCCGAACCACGAACCGTGCCGTTGTGCGGAAACTCCATCGGCACCGACCGGCGGTTCCTGGCGGCGCACATGAACGACGTCGAAGAGTTTTTGCACTATCGGTCCGTCGACGTCTCCACGCTCAAGGAACTGAGCGCCCGCTGGTATCCCGAGGTCATGGAGAACGCGCCAAAGAAGGCCGCCGGACACCGGGCCCTCGACGACATCGTCGAAAGCCTCGAAGAACTTCGCTACTACCGCCGGACCCTGTTCCCGGCGGAAACGGTCACGAACTGAGATTGCAGACCGTGACCGGCCCGGCTCTAAGGTCGACCACGGAATGACGACGTACCGAAGACAAGAACAAGAGCCGGCGAGCGACGAGATCACCGAGGTTGCTCCCGGCGTGCTCCGGCTGCAGCTGCCGATCGAGCTGCCCGGCCTTGGACATGTCAACTGCTACGCACTCGAGGACGAGCGGGGCTTCGCCTTGGTCGACCCCGGATTGCCGGACGAGAAGTCGTACAACACCTTGTGCGATCGACTCGCCGCCGCCGATATCCCGCTCGCACGAGTTCACACGGCAATCGTCACGCACTCGCACTTCGATCACTTCGGGGGTGTCTTCCGACTTCGAGAAGACACCGAGTGCGATGTGCTCACCCATGAGCAGTTCCGGTCGCTGATCAACGAGCGCGAGGCCAACGAGTCCGAGGACAGCCTGGATCTCGAACTTGCGACCGACGAAGAACTCGAGGCGATGCGCGACAAGTGGCGACGCCCGACGCCGTGGGGCACGCACCTCGAGCCGCCGCCGATTTCGGAGATTCGCAAGTTCGCAACGCAAGGTCGAAAGCGGCGTGCCTTCGCGTTGCCCGAGCCGAGCCTCACCGTCGTCGATGAAGAGGTCGTGATGCTGGCTCGACGCGAGTGGGTCGCGGTCCACACCCCAGGGCACACCGGCGATCACGTTTGTCTGTACGACCCGGTCGAAGGGGTGCTCCTCAGCGGCGATCACGTGCTGCCGACGATCACGCCGCATATCGGCGGGATGTCGGCGGTTGCCGATCCGCTCGAACAGTTCTTCTCGTCGTTGCGGCGCATGCACGAGCTCGAAGGCGTGTCGACGGTCCTGCCGGCGCACGGCCACCCGTTCCCGGATCTCGGCGGGCGCGCCGACGAGATCATCGAACACCATCTCGAACGCCTCGATCACCTGCGCGAGTTCGCAGCCGAGGATCTACCGCGCGGAACCGTGCACCAGTTCATGCAGCGCCTCTTCAAGGAACGCTCGTGGGGTGGCATGGCCGAAAGCGAAACCTACGCCCACCTCGAGCACCTGCTGATCATGGGCGATGCCACGGCAAGCACCAACGACGACGGTCACAAGGTCTACGAGCTCTAAGCGGCGGGTGGCTCCAGCGAGGGCGAGGCGAGCCCCCGCAGGATCATCGTGGTGCACAGGTCGTCGCCGACCCGGACCCATAGGCGGATCGCGTCGTCGTCGCGTTGGACACAGACCTGCGGGGTCGAGAAACCGGGAATGGCGGCTCGGTACTCGATCTCGGCGCGTACCGGTTGGCCACCGTGCAACCGCAGCAAACCGAATTCTTCGGCGATCGCCCAGGTGGCGGCATTGTTGACATGGCCCAAGACGTCGAGGTCGGCGACCCGAAGCGGCCAATTGCCCACCTCCGCTGTCGCGGGAACCCCGCTGTCGTGTTGGAGGCGAGCGCGAATTTTGCGCCCCTGCGCGGCGGCGGCGAAGACGTCGTCGAAAGCTGCCGGGAGCTTCGCGGGAACCCCACGTTCGGGATCGACATGGACCCACACCGTCGCCATCTCGACGCAGGCCCCACGTTCTCCGTGCATCGACGTTCGGCGCTCGGCCCAGCGGCTCCCGACGCCCGAACACCAGGTGGTGAGCGTGAGGGACTCGTGTAGTTGCGCGGCCTGATGGCGTTCGATGGTGGTCTTGCGCACCACCCACGCCATCGCCGCCGCGTCGGTGAAACCGCCGTCGACGGTGTCGTCGTTGGCGAGGTCCTGCCCATAGCGCGCCGTGGCATCGAGTCGGAGGTAACCGCCAACGTCGGCATCGCTGAGCCGCACGGTGCGGACCTGCGAAAAGCGCCGGCCGACGTCGGGTAACGGCAAGAGGGGAGGGTCGGCGGGCGGGTTCGTCATCGGTACAAACCTAGTCATTCCGCCAAAAAGTAGTCCTCGAGAAGGCGTTGCGTTTAATTCAATTGACGAGCAGCCGACGTTCAAAGACAATGGTCGAACTCGTGCAGGCCCTCTCGGCCCGCCCGAACGAAGTCTCTCCACAACATCTCCGAGCCAAGGACCCGCTTCGATGAAGCTGCAACCACACAACCTGATGCAGGACCTGCATACGGGCATTGGTTGGTCGGCTCGCGCGCATGTTGGGTCGATCGAGCTCGTAACCGCCTACCCGTGCAACAAGTCCCTCTTTACCCGTACCAATCACAAGCGGCGAGGGAGATCGTAGATAGTGCGAACACGCACACGTCGAATCTCCCAAGCCGCCGAAGCAATTCGGCGGCTTTCTCCGTTTTTCGGCCTCGTTCCCACTCGCACCTCTTCGAAACCAAACCCATGACACCGCACACGTTCACCCGAAGCGCACACACCACACCAACCACAACCCAGATAGGCGAGACCATGGCGGCCCCGCAGCTAGTCCAAGACAACAGCCAAGACGAAGAACTCGATCAGACCGATTGGGAAGCGGCGGCCGCGTGCCGAAGCATCACCGTCGAAACCGACCTGTTCTTCTCGGAGGACCTCGGCGACATCGCGCAAGCCAAGGCGATCTGTGCACAATGCCCGGTCTTGGCGCCGTGCCTCGAGGGCGCATTGCGGCGCCGCGAGCCGTGGGGTGTCTGGGGTGGTCAGCTGTTCCTGAACGGCAAGATGCTGGCGACCAAACGTCGTCGGGGTCGTCCGCCCAAGAACCCCCGCCCGAGCGATTCGTTGCCGGTTGTTCCCATCCCGGAACACCTCATCGAGCTCGCTTCGGCATAGGTGGCATCCATCGCTCAAGGACATTGCATTGCTCGAGGACATTGCATTGCTCGAGGACATGGTGTCGCTGGAGAACAGTGCTCCGCTGTGCCCCGGATCGAACGGGTCCGAACCGAGCGGCAGATGAATGATCCCAACTCCGGCCGTCGCGGTCGGCGGTGACGACTTCGGTTGAGCTGCCGGCTGGCGGATGGGATCGCAAGACGGCGGGCCCCCACGAGTTGGAAGTGGGGGCCCGCAAGAGGGAACTCCACCGGGTGGCTCGGCGTTAGATGCACATGGATGGAATGCTGAAGGCACGGCCTGGGTTTGCCCAGGCAGGATCACGCCCCCGCATCACCATCGGAACGACCATGAACGGACCTTCATCAACCCCGAACCACCGGCGCGCGCCGCTCGGCGCGCTCCTGCTCGCTGTCGCCGTGTTGTTGGCAGCATGTTCCTCCGCTGCAAACGACGCCGACGCCGCGGTTCCCGGTGGCATCACCAACGGCTTTACCCACGCGTTCGCCACGTTCGATGGCGACGAAACAACCATCGAGACCCTGGCGAACGGCAAACCCGTCGTGCTCAACTTTTTTGCCTCGACCTGCGCTCCGTGCATCGCCGAGCTGCCGGACTTCGAATCGGTCCATCAGGCCACGACCGGCGAGGTGACCTTCGTCGGCCTCGCGAGTGATGGCGATCGTCCGGAGGATGCTGCGAAACTGATCGAGGCGACCGGGGTGACCTTCGATGTCGGCCTCGATACCTCCGATAGCCAGTTCCTGCGTCACTACGACGGATTGGGGATGCCGACGACGGTTTTCATCCGCGCCGACGGAACCGTGGCCGACAGTTGGACCGGTGCGTTGAGCACCGATTCGCTGAACGACAAAATAGACGACCTTCTAAGGTAGATCCGTGTTCGACCTCGATCTTGCGTTTCCCTTCGGTGCCGGCCTCGTGGCCGCGTTCAATCCCTGTGGCTTCGCCATGCTGCCGACCTTCCTCGCGTACTTCATCAGCACCGAGGACGGCTCCGCCGAGGCGACGCCCGCGCAAAACGTGCGCCGTGGCCTGGTGGTAGGTGCGGTCATCACGGCCGGGTTCGTCGGCGTGTTCGGAATCATCGGCATTCTCACGTCGTTCCTGTTCTCGACGGGCGATACGGCAGGTATCACCGGTTGGATCACGATCGTCGTCGGCATTTTGATGGTCCCGCTCGGCCTGTACATGTTGGCGGGCCGGGAAGTGAATCTGAAGCTCCCGAAGATGAACAAGGGCGCGGGCAGCCGGGAGCTCAGTTCGGTCTTTCTGTTCGGAATCTCGTACGCCGTGGTTTCGTTGGGTTGCACCATTGGGCCGTTCCTGGCCGCGGTGTCGACGTCAGCCTCTGGTGGAACGTTCTTCGGCCGGGTGGCAACGTTCCTGGCGTACGGCCTTGGCATGGGTGCGATCGTGATGTTCCTCACGATGGCCACGGCGTTGGCCAAGGGCGGCGTAGCGCGAAACATGCGCAAGGTCCTGCCGTACATCAACCGCATCTCAGGTGTGTTGTTGATCTTCGCCGGCATCTACCTGTACGTGTACGGCCGGTTCGAGACCGCGTCATTCGAGGAGCAAATCGCGTTCGCCGACGAACATCCGAACCTCGACCAGATCCTCAATATCGGATCCGACTTCCAAACGTGGATCTCGACGCAGTTCAACAACGTCGGTCCGCAACGTCTGGGGTTGATCCTCGGTGGGGTGGTCATCGCTGCAGCGGTTGGGTTCGCCGCCAAGCGTTCCCGCAAGAAGCCCGTCGACGAGCTCGAAACGATCGACGCCTGAGGTTTGGTCGGACCGACATACGGCGGTACGTCCGACGTCGCTCGCGTCCCCGCCGTAGGGTGACACGGTGTTTGCCGAACTGCTCGCCACCCCCGGCGTCGACGAGGTCGTCGAGTTGCGGTCGTCGTTCGGTTTCATGGCGTTCCACGGCGGCGCGCTCGAGAAAGTGACCGACGTGGTGGCGTCCGAGGCCGCAAAGTCGGCAGGGGCTTCGTACTACGGCGTCCTCCACCCCGATGTGGCCGAGGTGCCACACATCCCGTCCACGGCCGTGTGCCCGACGGAGTCCCCGGCGTTGGCGACGTTCTTCGAGCATGTCGACGTGGTCGTGTCGATTCACGGATACGGACGCCGCCACCTCCGGTGGTCGCTGCTGCTCGGCGGCCGGAATCGGGCGCTCGCCTCGCACGTCGCGCAGCATCTTCGCCCGCTGCTGCCCGACTACGACATCGTCGACGACCTGGCCCGCATTCCCAAAGGACTGCGGGGCCAGCATCGGGCGAACCCGGTGAACTTGGCGTCGGAGGCCGGATTGCAGATCGAGTTGCCGCCGACGGTCCGCTGGAAATGGGGCACGCGAGAGTGGTCCGATCGTGGCGACGGCCGGCGCGCGCCGCAGACCCAGACCCTCATCGACGCGCTTGCGGCGGCTGCATTGGCATGGCCCGAATCGTCGGACCCGATCGCCGCGCCGCTCGGTGTCTCGAATCGTGACCGACCCTGACCCTCCCGGAGCGTCAGGGTTGGAGCCGGGTCCGCGTCCAGCCATCGCTTGACCGGTCGTAGCGGACCCGATCGTGCATGCGGTTTCGGCGACCCTGCCAGAACTCGATGGTGTCGGGCTCGATGCGATACCCGCCCCAGTGCGGTGGCCGGGGGACCACATCGCCGAAGCGGGCGTCGACCTCTGCCCACCGCTGTTCGAGTGTTGCGCGATCGGCGATCGGTTGCGATTGTTGCGAGGCCCACGCCCCGATCTGCGAACCGCGCGGCCGAACCGAGAAGTACGTATCGGACTCGTCGTTACTCACTCGCTCGACCGAACCCGAGATGCGGACCTGGCGATGGAGCGGCAGCCACGCGAAATTGGCGGCCGCGAATCCCGCATGATCGAGGGCTCGGCCCTTTGCGCTTTCGTAGTTTGTGTAGAACACGATGCCCCGCTGGTCGATGGCCTTTACGAGTACGACTCGACCGTCGGGGCGACCGTCGACATCGACGGTGCTCACCACCATCGCGTTCGGCTCGTACACGCCCGCATCGTCTGCCTCACGAAACCAGCTCGTGAGCTGCTCGATCGGGTCGTCCGCCACGTCGGCGACGTCGAGCCCGGCGGTCTCGTATTCCTCGCGTTGGCGAGCGAGATCCGGAAGAGGTCCGCTCGATTGCGGCGCGTCGAAATCGGTCATGGGGCCACTATTGCCGGTCCGGCGTGGCGAGGCCTGCCAATAGACTGCGAATATGGCCACGTTGCGACTGTTCGCCTCAATTCGGGTCGCCGCTGGCACCGGGAGTGACCAACTGCCCGGGGGAACCGTGGCCGAAGTGCTCGCCGCGGCCGGCGATCGGTATGGCCCCGACTTCGTCGAACTTCTGCCGCAATGTCGCGTCTGGGTTAACGGCGACGAGGCTGCTGCCGATGATGCCGTAACCGACTCCGACGAAGTCGCCGTGTTGCCCCCCGTGTCGGGTGGCTGACGGCACTGCGTCGCGCAGCATAGATTTGTTGCACATCAACAGCAGGATCTTCCATGGAACAACTCGATCGCATCGCCAACCCGGCCTACGTGGCCGATCTCACCGAGCGCCCGCTCGAGGACATTCGGGCGATGCGCACCGAATGTCAAGAGATCGAGAATGCCCTCTCGTACGTGCGGCGGATGGTGCAGGGTCGTCTCGACATCGTTGGTGGCGAGTTCAAGCATCGCCGCGAGGGCGGCTCCGGGGGCGACGTGCACGATCTGTTGCACCGCCTCCCCGAGTTCCTCATCGACGGCGGGGGGAACCGTTCGTCGGGTACGCCGAGGCCCCCGCAGTCCGACGTGTCCTCAGCGGATGTCATCGGTCACTTCGAGGCCGGACTCGAACGCGTGATGCCGGCGTCGGATCTGAGCCGCCTGGCCGAGCGCGACGACAACCAACTCGCCCGAATGGTCGAGGCGCTCGAAGACTTCGAAAACGATGTGTCGCAACGACGTCATGACCTGCACACCCGGATCGACCAATTGCAGGCCGAGATCACCCGCCGCTACCGCAGCGGTGAAGCATCGGTTGACACACTCCTGTCCTAACCGCGCGACACTTGCACTCGAACTGAGGAGAGCCCCTGTGCCCGAGACCATTCTCGTC
>CBESNZ010000132.1:0-8442 GCA_965531045.1 uncultured Acidimicrobiales bacterium | reverse complement strand
TGCGATCGTCGTGAGGGCGTCGGCTGCCGGCTGCAATCGATCTTTTTCGATACCAAGCGTGGCGAACACCAGCGCCGCAGCGATGCGGTTGTCCGACAACACCAGCTCGGGCGCTATCTCTGCGAGGTGAGCCCACTGTGTCGTCGGGGTCGCGCCGGCATGGACACGATGGTCGGCGGTGTACACCGCCGGTTCGAGATCCGCAGCGCGAAAGACGTCGGCGACCTGGTCGGCGACGGCGTCGGGAAATGCGTGCTGGTGGAACGTCTGCCCGGTTCGATAGTCGAATCCGAGCGAACCGTTGAGCAGCACGGCCGGCAGTTCGAGGCCGTTTTTCGCGAACGCGGTGCGAACGCTGAACGTGCTACCACCGGTGGCGGCGAGAACCGTGATCCCTCGCCGTGCGAGCTCGGTCAAGGCCGCCTGCGTCTCCGGGGCGACGATGATCTGGCGATCCCACAGGCTGCCGTCGAGGTCGGTGACGACCAGGGTCGTATCGTCGCTCACCGCAGGAGTGTACGAGGCGCCAAGCTACGCCGGAATGAGGTGGGCGGCCTTCTGCAGCGCCTCGTTGGGCTCGGCCGGCATCTGGGTGAGCGGCTCGCGGAGCTCGGCCACGGTTGGACCGTGTTGGTCGGCCAACGCCTCGAGTTTGGCGACGTCGAAGCCGTACAGGTCGGCGACGTTGCCGCACAGCAGCTTGTCGCGCTCCTCGTCAGACGCCGCGCCGAAGGTGACGCGCAGGTGTTCGCGAGTGAACGGATACGTGCCCTCGTTGTGTGGATAGTCACTGCCCCACATGAACTTGTCGTGACCGAGCAGCAGCCGCACATCGCCGTCGGCGGGAGCCGGTTGGCTGACTCCCATCCAGCAGTTCTGATGAAAGTATTCGGTGGCCGACTTCGGCAAGATGTGCTCGTCGGAGTAGCGCAGCTCGCCGGTGCGGCCGGTTTTTCGAATCCGCTCCAACGTGCCGTCCATGGTTTGCAGCATCGGCGGAAGCCAGGCCGCACCCATCTCGGTCATGACGAACTTGAGATTGGGGAAGCGTTCGAACACGCCCGACAGCAGCAACTGGACGAACGGGCGCGAAGAGTAGAACTGCACTTCGGAGATCAACAACAGCGATGAGACCGGATATTTGCCGTAGTTCGGCAGACCTGTGCCGCCGTGGACGTTGACCGGGATGCCGCGTTCTTCGCAGACGGCCCAGAAGGGGTCGTAGCAGGGGTCGTACAGCGGCAGCACGTGCTTGCAGTCGGGCGGGATATTTGGCAGGAGTAGCCCGCCGCGCAGGCCGTTCTCCTGGATCCAGATGGCGTCCTCGATTGCGTCGTCGACGTCATTGAGAAAGACCTGACCGATGCCCGCTCGTTGGTCGGCGTAGTCGCTGCACCAGTCCTTCAGCCAGCGGTTGTGGGCGTGCACGCCGGCACGACGCTGGCGGTAATTGTCGTCGGTCGGTTGGGGGGCAAAGAGCACGAAGCTCGGGAAGAAGGGCGGCACCGTGTTGGGGAACACGACCTCGGCGACGATGCCGTCGTCGTGAAGATCTCCCAATCGACGATCGTTGTCCCAATTGCGGACGCGACCACCGTCCTGCAGGTCGCGGAACGGGTTCTTGTACTTCTCGCGCCAGGCGTCGAATTCGACCTGGAAATCTGCGGTTAGGTACTCGCGATACATCTCGTGACTCGCCCCGGCGTGGCAGTCGGCGGAGATGATCGTTTGGTGGCCGGCAGCGGTGATTCCCATGGGTCATTCTTATCCGCTCGGACCCGCTCCGCCAAAGTGACCGGACTACGACCTACGACTCCAAGGGGAACGCTGCGTCTTGTTCTGCTCGCAACGCCCGGGCCACGGAGCCGTCGTCGGGCACCGTGACATCGGCGTAGGCGATCGCTTGGTCCTTCTTCACCGCGTTCACCAGCGTGCAGCCTTCGGCGAGGCCCATCGGCAACAAGCCCTCGTTCCGGGTGATGGCGTGCGTCTCGCAGATCCCATAGGTGTGGAACTCGCCCAGCCCATCGAGGGTGGTGCCGGCGGCGAGGTCGGTCTTGGCGATGGCGATGACATCGACCTGCGGACCGAAGGTGGGTTCGATGGTGGCGTCGTGGAACAACGCGGCGCGGGCGGCGCTGTTCGGCACCTCGAAATGGCACAGGTGATACGGGACGTAGAACGAGTACAGCGGGCCTTCGCCGAGCTTCCCGTACTTCAGGTAGATGTGCTGTTGCGGGTCGTCGTGGACCGCGAACACGTAGACGCCCGGGCTCGGCCGGGAGCCGACGATGTAGTCGACGATGCCGCCCTTTTCCTCAAGCATGTCGACGTCGTAGAACTGCGTCGCGTCGTCGATGAAGCCGTCGAACTCGGGTCCGATCATGCCGCGTTTTGCGACGGTGAAGCCGGTGGCGTTGGCCACGACAGCCTGTTCGAACGCGATCTTGGTGCCGTCGGCAAAGCTGGTGACCATGCTGGGGGTTTGTCCCCACTCGGCCGCAAAGCTCGCCTGCGTATCCGGGTTGCGATAGTAGTCGAGCATGCCCTTGATGTTGCCGGCGACGAGCGGGCGGCAACCGATGCCCTCGACGAAGCGCAGCAGGTTCATCTGCACGCCCGGTTGGTCGCCGTCACAGCCGGTGTACACCACTCCGGCCGCGTCGGCCTTCTTCTTCAGAATCGGTCCGACGACGCCATCGAGCTCGGCGTTGAGCATGACCACATGCTGGCCGCCCTCGATCGCAGCGACCACGATCGGCGCGGCGTACTCGATGGTGCCGGTCCCCTCGATGAACACATCGATCAGCTCACAGCTGGTGGCGATGGACCAATCCGACGTGTAGGCGGGTTTGCCCGCTTCGATGGCTGCCGTGAGCTCGGCGACCGTGTTGACCTCGATTGGATCGTCGACCCCGGCTTCGTCATAGCAACGAATAGCGTTGGCGGGAGTGCGATTGACGATGACCGACAGCTCCATCCCGGGCGTGCGGTTGATGATGCGGTTGGTCATGCCGCGATTGATGAAACCGGCGCCCGTGACGGCCACGCGGACCGGTTTACCTTCGGCCTCGCGAGCCTCGAGGGCCTTGTCGACGATGATCATGGTTGCGCTCCAGCGGGTGGCTACGACTCCAGATCGAGCAGTGGCCAGTTTTGGTCTTTGTCGGATACTTCGGTGACGGTGTGCGGCCAAGGTATTGCCAAAGAGGGGTCGTTGTAACGCATACCCCTCTCGGCGTCGGGCGTATAGGGCGTACTCACGAGGTACAACGCTTCGGTGTTCGGCTCGAGGATCTGGTATCCGTGAGCGCATCCTTTCGGCACGTACAACGCCTTGCGATTGGTCGCGCTGAGCTCGACGCCGACGTGCTGCCGGTATGTGGGTGACTCTGGTCGAATGTCGACGGCGACGTCGTAGAAGGCGCCGGCAATGCACCGGAAGAGCTTGGCCTCGGCGGCATCGCCTTCTTGCCAGTGGAGGCCTCGCACCGCGCCGGCCAACGCCGTGTATGACACGTTCCCCTGCACACCGACGGGGTCGAGGTCGTGGGCCCGGAACTCGTCCTCGCAGTAGAACCGGGCAAAGAAGCCACGATCATCGCCCCGGGGTTCGAGGTCGAGGATCATGACGCCGGCGATGGCGGTGGGGGTGAATATCACGAGGCGGGGGTTCCGGGGTAGCCGATGGCGACGTAGCGGTCGAACGCAGCGGGATCGAGAAACCGTCGCCCGTCGACGACAAGCGGGTTGCCATCGAGCTTGTGGGCGAGGTCGGCGTACTCGGGCCAGCTGGTCACCAAAACCACCGCCGCAGCATCGGCGACGGCGGCGGCGAGGTCGGTCTCGTAGGACACCGTCTCGCCGAACTCGGCTTTGGCTTCGGGCAGCGCAATCGGGTCGTGGAGCACGACGGCGTAACCCGCGTCGATCAGGGCCGGAACGATTCGAAGGCTCGGCGACTCGCGTATGTCGTCGGTGCCGGGCTTGAACGCCACGCCGAGCACGGTGACCTTGGGGCGATCATCGGCCGGGAGATTGTCCGTGACGAGCTCGACGAGACGGTTGGGTTGGGTCTCGTTGACCTCGAGCGCGCCGTTGAGGACGGGGACGTCGACACCGTGCGCCTTGGCGTGGGCGGCCAGGGCCTTCACGTCCTTGGGGAAGCAGCTGCCACCGAAGCCGCAGCCTGCACCCAAGTAGCTGATCATCTGTGGCCGGATGCGGTCGCCGGCCTTGGCGTCTTCGGCCAGTATCGGCGAGAAGCGGTGGTCGAGATGGACGCCGGCCAGGACGTCGACGACGTCGACTCCGACTGCCGCCGACATGTTCCCGATCTCGTTCGAGAAGGAGATGAGCGTGGCCAGCAGTGAGTTGGCCGTGTACTTGATCATCTCGGCTGTGCTGGGGGTGGTCTTGATGAGGTCGGTGTCGGGGAACGGCTCGTAGAGCGCAGCCATGACGTCGCGCGCTCGGTCGTCGTTGCCGCCGACCACGATGCGGTCGGGGTGCAAGAAATCGGGTACGGCCACGCCTTCGCGCAGGAACTCCGGGTTCATACCCACGCCGAAATCGACGCCGGCGGTCTTGCCCGAGGCCTCCTCGAGAATCGGAAGCACGACCGTCTCGGTTGTACCTGGCACCACGGTGCTCTTGACGATCACCACGTGGTACGTGTCCTTGTTGCGCAACGCCTCGCCGACGGCCCGGCTTGCCGCCTCGATCTGGGCAAGGTCGATGCGCTCTTCGCCGAACGGCGTGCCGACCGCGATGAGCGTGATGTCGGTGCTGGCGATGGCCGCCTCGAGGTCGGTGGTGGCCGAGAATCGTGTGCCGAGTACGCCGGTGAGGAGCTCGGGCAGACCGTCTTCGTGGATGGGACACTCGCCGGCGTTGATGCGGTCGACCTTGGCTGCATCGATATCGACGCATTGCACGTGGTGGCCGACGTGTGAGAGGCACACGCCGCTCACAAGGCCGACGTAGCCGGTACCGATGACGCTGAGTCTCATGGGGCCGGATTTTCGGGGATTGGCGGTCATCGTTCGGGCTGCTCCTCGTACCAAAGCATGGCCCGCTTGAGGCCGTCGTCGATGCCGACCTTGGGGTCATAGGCAAGAACGCTCTTGGCCTTGTCGATGATCGGGCATCGACGGTTGGGGTTGTCGGTGAGGTACTCGGGGTCGTCGGAGGTCTTGACGACAACCTTGCCATCGTAGCCCCACAGCTCGCGTCCGGCGGCGGTGACCCGGTCGGCGAGTTCACGCACCGAGATCTCGGGCTTGTCGATGCCGATGTTGAACGACTCGCCAGGATTGTCCGCGCTGCCACCGAGTATGAGGTAGTAGCCGGTGATGGCATCGGTGACGTAGCAGAAGGTGCGGGTTGCCGCGCCGTCGCTGAGCATCACGATGTCCTCGCCCGCGAGGACGTTACGCACGAAGTCGGGCAGGACCCGGCCATCGTCTATGCGCAGACCGGGCCCATAGTTGTTGAACGGCCGGACGATACCGATCGGCAGGTTGTACTGCTTGGCGAAGTTCACGCACAGCGTTTCGCCGTACCGCTTCGACTCGTCGTAGCACGCCCGGGGGCCGGTGCAGCTGACGCGTCCGCGGTAGGTCTCGTCGGTCGGTATGAAGTCGGGATGCGGGTCGCCGTAGATCTCGCTGGTGGAGAAGAACAGGAAGCCCTTGACCGGGGTGTCGGTGTCGGCGCGGTCCTTGATGTCGTCGAGGATCATGCGCAGTCCATCGACATTGGCGTCCATGGTCTCGATGGGGTGGAGCCGGTAATAGATCGGCGAGGCAACCGATGCGGCGTGAATGATCCAGTCGAAGCGGGGCTCGTCGTCGGGCATGGGATCGAGCACGCTGCGCGTTACGATTCGCAGGTTCGGATCGTCGAGCGCCTCGAGCCACGCGGGAATGCCCCGGAGGAAGTTGTCGTGGACCGACACGCGGATCGGCGCGAGATCGGGGTGTGCGGCGTTCCACGCAAGGGGTGCCTGGACCATGTAGTAGCCAAGGAAACCGGCACCGCCGGTGATCAGGAGGTCGTCGCCGCTGATCTTTTCGAATACGTGGTGGAGGTCTTGGCCCATGGCCGCGAGGTCGCCAGCGACGATCTCACTTTGAAGCGCTGTCATGTGATCCTTTTCGGCAGAAAACAGACCGACTCAATACGATTGTGCTCAATACAATTGTGCTCAATACGACTGTGATGGTGTGATTTCCCCGGGTGGGGGAGGTGGAGGCAGTACGGGGGAAACCGGTCGCCTACCGGGATTGCTCTATTCTACGGTGCCGCACGGCGAGGGCGCCGAAGGTTGGGCCAGAAGTCCCAGGTCGGCTTTCAGCTGCAGCACCCGGCGCACCGCTGCGTCAAGTCGTTCCGGGGTGATTTCCCCCGCCTCGGCGGCGGCGTACAACGCGTCGGCAGCGGCGAGGGCATCTGCGGGGTTGGCCAGCAGCACGATGTCGACGCCGGCATCAACCGCTCGGATGACCCGGTCGTCCAGTGCGAAACCGGCGACGGCGTCCATGACCGACAGGTCGTCGGTGATGACGACACCGTCGAAGCCGAGTTGATCGCGCAAGATGCCGGTGACGATGGTCGGCGACAGCGAGGACGGTAGACCCGAGTCGTCCAGGGCGGAGTACGCAAGGTGTCCAACCATGATGAGGGGCACGTCGGCGGCGATGGCAGCTCGAAATGGCGGGCGGTGGACGGTTGCCCAGGTCTCGGCATCGAGTGAGATCGTCGGCAACGTCTGGTGACTGTCGGATGCGGTTGCGCCATGCCCGGGGAAGTGTTTGGCCGTGGGGGCCACGCCGGAGTGGCGATAGCCGTCGAGTACGGCGCTCATCAAGACGGTGACGGTGACCGTGTCCGCGCCGTAGGTGCGGCGATACAGCACATTGCCGCCCTCGGTCGCCACGTCGGCGACCGGCGCGAAGTTCACGTTGAGCCCGGCGGTGCACAAATCCGCCGCCACGCGAGTGTGTTCGGCGGTGAGGTCGACGACCGTCTGGGCATCGGGGGCCGCGGCGTAGCGGTCGGACCACGTGCCGGCATCCTCGGGCAGCGTCACGCCCGGAGGGTTGTACCGGCCGACGCGACGTCCTTCCTGGTCGGTGGCCAGCAGCACCCCGACCCTGCTGGGACTCTCTCGTGCGGCCCGCTGGAGGTCTCCCGTGAGGCCCTGTACCTGTTCGACGCTGGCGACGTTGCCGTTGCTGCTCGTCAGGAAGAACGCGCCGAGCCGGCCCTCGGCCACCGCAGAACGGACGTCGCTGGGAACAGCGGCGCCGCCAAAGGCCCCCATCACCAGTTGGCCGGTCTTCTCGGCGGTGGACATCGTGGCCAAGAGCTCGTCGATGTGCTCCGAGACCGGATCGATCGTGGTGGTGGGAGCGGGCAGTGTCGTCGCGGTCGTCGAGGTCGCGATCGTCGTGCTGGTACTCGAGACTCGTGCGTCGACCGCAGTTGCGGACTCTTCGCCGGAAGTGGAGGAACAGCCGGTCACCAAAAGCACTGCTGACACGGCGATCGCCGACCGGTGAAGGAACACGCCCGGCACCCTACTGGCGGCGATAGCAGCGGGACGGTCGACCGACCTACGCTTCGCATCATGGTTCAGAGGCTGTTCGTCGTTTGTGTGGTCCTGCTCGCCGGATGCAGCGGCGACCTGCCCATCGAGGGCGAAACCGCCCCGTCCACCGTCTCGTCCTCGTCCCCGAATACTGGCGGCGGCGAGATTGGGATCACCGCGACCAGCGGACCGGCCCAGCCTTCGACCGGCCGGGCAGATCGGGTGCAGGTGGCGGTGTTGTTCGGCGGCAGGGTGTGGGAGTCAGACGGCGGGGCAGATTTGGTGGCCGTTCGCCCGGTCGTCTCCGAGGTTCTGGATGTTGCGTGGGTGGGATCCGATCGCAACCTGGTGTCGCTCGAAGACGGTCGGCTCGAACTGTGGCATCCCGAGCTCGGTTCGATCGCAACCGCTCTGTGTGACGGCTGCTTCTCGCTGGCCGACGATGGTGAGACCGTGTTCGCCGTCACGGCTGACGGTGCCCTGCTCGGTTTTGACGGTGACGACCTGTCGCTCGCCACGACCGTGCTCGCCGAACTGCCGGTCGCCGATGCCCGGGTGTTGGCGGCGACGCCGGTGGCCGTTGTCGGCGACGAGGTGGCCGTCATCCTTCCCGACCCGCAGGGCACGGCCAACTCGGGCGGTCCCGAACAGGTTTGGATGGTCGATGTCACCAACGGCGACGCTCGTCGGGTCGTCGCGGATGACGGGAACGTTGGCTCGCGCGTGCACGCGACCAAGGAGAGCCAGCTGCTGGTGGGGGGCTGGGGCGTGCAAAGCGCGAGCGGTGGGTCGGCATTTTGTGGTCTGTTCACCGGCGTCTCGGTGGTCGATCTCGACGCCGGCACGTT
>CBESNZ010000131.1:0-8480 GCA_965531045.1 uncultured Acidimicrobiales bacterium | reverse complement strand
GCCCCAACGAGTACCGATGATGGCGATGAGAGCCGGGCCGGCCAGCACCGCCAATCGGGCGAGGTTGCCGCCCACCGGGGTCTCGAGAAAGAAGAACAACACCGCGGCGCCGATCGTAAGGACCGAGGTGGCTACAACCGTGCGCTGCAGCGCGGCGTCTGCGGCAAGGCGGTTGCCGACGAGGCGCACCAACGCGATCGCCCCGACGGATCCGGCAATGGTCAGCACGAAGTGTTGCCAGAGGTACGGCATGAACCCGCCCTGTGGGTAGGAAACAGCGAGCGCGATGACCGGCATGACGGCGACCACCGCCAGCCACGACGCCGGGTGCCACACGACAGCGACCGGCCGCTTCGGGTCGGTTGCCGCGATCGCCCAACCGGCGGCGACGAGCGCCACGAACGCTCCCGCCAGCGGGCTGCCGAGCGACGACAGAACCGCAACGAGACCCGCCGACCACCATCGGCCACGGCCGGCCAGGGCGAGCGCCGCCACGCCGAACGCGACGCCGACGGCGAACGGCAGGCGTCCCTCCCACAGGTTGATCAGCATCATCACGGCAAAAGCACCGGTTGCGGCGTGGCGTCGGGCGAGACCCCGCACCAAAAAGTCGAAGATCGCAACCGCTGCCACGGTGGCCGCAATGGCCACCACCGCCTCCCCCACCACCGAGGCCAGAGCCGGGTACAACACGCCGTACCCCGGCGTGTGATGACCCGCGTACCACTGCGTGTTCCAGGCGGTGAACCCGTGCTGTTCGAACAGGGTCACCCGGAACGCCTGCGCCGGATGGTCCACGCCGCGCCACCCCGTCAGCCAGAACGCCACACCCAGGACCGCAACGACCGTTGAGGTGACCAGCCACCGGCGATCCGGTCCCGTGAGCTGACTGCGCGCCGACGCACTTCGTGTTCGCGTCGGCTCGGACATCCCGCCAGTCTGCCACCGGCTGACCCACATCGACGGAAGCCACATCGCTGCACTACAACGTGGGGTGATGAGCGATACCTCGCCCCCGGTTCCCGACCTCCCGTTTTCTCTCGATGCCCTGAGCGACTGGATGGACACCGTCGGGCTCCCCGAGGGCACCATCGCCGACGCCGAACTACTCGCCGGCGGCACCCAGAACATCCTGGTTCGCTTCGAACGCGGCGGCGCCGTCTACGTGTTGCGCCATCCACCGCGGCACAAGCGCCGCAACAGCGACGAGACCATGCGTCGCGAGGCCCGCGTGCTCACGGCCCTGACCGACAGCGACGTGCCCCATCCGGCCTTCATCGCGGGGTGCGGCGACGTCGACGTGCTCGGCTCGGCGTTCTACCTGATGGAGCCGATCGTCGGCTACACCCCGGGGGTTGCAGGCCTCCCCGCCGGAACCGACGATGCCGGTCGCCGACTGGCGAGCGAAGAGATGATCGATGCCCTCGCCGCCCTCGGTCGCGTCGACATCGACGCCGTCGGGCTGCAGGACTTCGGCAAGCCGCAGGGTTGGCTCGAGCGCCAGGTCGGCCGTTGGCAGTCACAGCTCGACGGCTACACCGAGCTCGACGGCTACCCGGGACCCGACATCCCGGCGGTGCGGGAGGTGGGCGAATGGCTCACCGCCAACCAGCCGAGCACCTGGTCACCAGGCATCATTCACGGCGACTACCATTTCCTGAACGTCATGTTCGCCCCCGACTCGTGTCGGATGGCGGCGATCGTCGACTGGGAACTCGCGACGATCGGCGATCCGCTGCTCGATCTCGGCCAGCTGCTTTCGGCGTGGCCCGACGGCGGCAGCATCGACGTCGGTATCGGCGGTCCGGGGTGGCTCAGCCCCGACGAGGTCATCGCACGGTACGCCGACAAATCGGGCCGATCGGTCGACGACATCGACTGGTACCGCGTGCTGGCCTGCTATCGCCTGGGGATCATCCTGGAGGGCACGCACGCCCGGGCATTCGCCGGCAAGGCGCCGGTCGAGATCGGCGACCAACTGCACGCCACCACCGTCGGGCTCTTCAACCTGGCCGCGTCGGTCATCGGCGTCTGAGCCGATGCAGGACCTGCCGACCTCCGCCCAACTCCTCGCAGCGATTGCCCGAACGCTGACCACAAACGTCGTGCCCGCGTCGTCGGGCGCCGTCGCCCACGAGGCGCGGGTGGCGGCCAACCTGTGCGCGATCCTGGCCCGCGAGGCCGAGCTCGGCGCCGACTTCGAGACGCAAGCCCGCTCCCTCCTGGCGGACCTCGTCGGCGGACCTGACGACTCCGATGCATCCCCCGCCGTACTCAACGATCGCCTCTACGACACCATCATGCGTGAGGGCGACGACGACCGCTCGGCACTCTCGACCGCTACCACCGACGCGCTCGGCACGATCGTGGCCAACAAGTTGGCCGTCGCGAAACCCGGGTACGACGCCTACGATTTTGCCGCGGAGCGCGCCCTCGCCGATGCACCGGAGGGACCGGATGCCTGACACCGACCATCGAGCGGCGGTCCTGGCCGCGGCGATCAGCGAGGCCACTGGACGACCCGCCAAAGTCGACATCGTCGGTCGGGCGTCGACCGGTGCCACCCGCCAGACGCTGTTCATCGACCTCTCTTTCGGCGACACGCTTTCATCTGGCACTGACGCGCCCAGCCAGCGACGAGCCGTAGCGACCATCAACCACTCGACCATGGCCACACTCACCGTCGAGGACGAACGGCGTTGTCTGGAAGTCGGCGCGGCCGCAGGCATGCGGGTGCCGCGGGTGATCGCCAGCGACCCCGTGGGCACCGATGGCGTCGGGCCCTTCCTCGTCACCGAGCGCATCGACGGCGAAACCGTGCCGCGTCGCGTCCTGCGGGCCATCGAGGCGCGCCCGCAATCGGCTTCGACCTTGACCGCCGAACTCGCCACGTCGTTGGCCCGCTTACACGTCGCGAGCTCGGCGGCGCTCGAGCGCGGCGAGCACTTCGGTTCGCTCCCGAACTATCCGTCCGGCGACGCCTACCTCGATCACCTGGCGCCGCTGCTCGACCAACTGCCTCAGAAGAGCCCCGCCCTCGCGCTCGGCTACAAATGGCTGCGGGCCCACAAGCTCGACCAGGCGACGACGACGCTGGTCCACGGCGACTTCCGGCTGGGGAACTTCATCGTGGACGACGGCCGACTGGCGGCCATCCTCGACTGGGAATTGGCCCATCTTGGCGATCCGATGGAAGACGTCGCCTGGCTCTGCCTGAGGAGCTGGCGGTTCGGCAACGACGGCCTCATCATTGGCGGCTTCGGTGACCTCGACACGTTCTCCGACGCGTATACGGCAGCCGGTGGACTCTGGCGACCACGATCGTTGCACTGGTGGCTCGTCGCCCGCACGCTCTGGTGGGGCATCATGCTGGGCACGCAGGCGGCGGTGTTCGTCGCCGGCGGCACCGACGCCATCGTCTTGGCGGCCAGTGGCCGCCGCGTGGCCGAACTCGAGTTCGACCTGCTGTCGCTCATCCGATAGTGGCCTGCTGACGATCTGCCGACAACCCACCGGTTGTCACCGCTGGTCGCAGCCGACCCCGTCGCCGTCGGGATCGAGTCCGTAGACGTCCGGTCCAACCACGCCGACCGGACGGGCGACGATTACTTCGTCGTCATCGACCGTCCCCTCGGGCAACTCGGCCTTGGCGCAACGCACGTTGGCCGCAAAAGGCACGCACGGGTAGTAGCTCGGATGACAGTTCGGCACCGGTTCTGCTGCGGGCAGCACCGGTCGATCAAAAGCCGAGGTGTCGAGATCGGACCGGAACGGCGCGGTGACGGGAGCCCCGGCGATCTTCGGCAACTCGACCGCACCGGCGACCTCGGTGCCGCCGCCGATAGCTCCGCCGCCGTCGAGGATTCGCCAACCCGCAATACCCGAGGCGGCCAACACGACCAAGGCGACCACGCCGAGCAGCACGGCTCGAACCGGTCGACCGTTCCTCTCGCCCCCTCGGAGACCTGAGGATTCTGCGGCTCCCGGAGCCGCCGACGGTGGGGCTGTGCGGGCCGCGCGCTTCTTACGGCGCGACCGGTCGACGATCGTGTACTCACGGGAGCCGCTCACGCGCCCGCCGACCTCACCGAGGACAACCACGTGACCGCCATCGTTGATGACGTCACCGGTGACCACGCCGTGCACCGTGACCCGACCGCCACGAACGACGACGTCGCCGTGCACCGTCGAGTAGATGTTGGCTTGCCCGCCGATGACCTCGACGTCGCCAGCCACATCGTCACGAAGGTCGACGAAGCCGCGCTCGATGCGCCGACGAACCCGGTTTGCCCCTGCCGATAACTGGCCCTTCGACTGGCTGTCTGTCGATGGGCTGTCCTGTGCAGGCTTTCTTGAAGAAACGGTCGGGGTCATAGAAGATTGCCTTTCACCCACCATGCCGCGATCGCACCAGCGGTCATCAGGAGTACGCCGACCACGATGGTCGAGCGGGGTACTTTGCCGTCCTCGGGGATTCCGGGGCTGTACTTCCTCAGCAGCCGCAGGGCGCGGTCGGCCCACGCCACATCGCGGCTGAGAATGACCAGCCCGGCTGCTACGACAAGTCCCCCGGGCCCGGGCAGCGGCATGAGGATGATGCCGATGATCGTGACCACCGAGCCGACGAAAATGCGCCCGATGCGAAACACCACATGGCGTTCGGCCTCTCGGATGGTCGTTTCGTGGACGCCGGTCTTGAGTTCGGCCTCGATGAGCGACTCACGCAGGTCCCTCTTGTTGGCCCCGCGCTCATCGCTGTTGTCCCTGCGCATGCGGGCTGGGCGGTCGGGTTCCACCAAGCAAGTATTGCGAAGCCGCACTCCCAGTCGGGGGATGGCTAGCGTCAATGCCATGGATACCGAATCGGATGACCCCGCCGTTTCCCGGAGCACGGTCAGCCACATCGACGCGATCACGCTTGCGTCACCCGACATGGCCGAGGCCGTGGCGTTTTATCGATGCATCGGGCTGACGATCGCGTTCGGCGGTCCCGATGCGCCCTTTACGACCATGTCAGCCGGGGCCGGCTACGTGAACCTGCAGCACAGCCCCGACGCCTTCACCGGGGAGCGCCGCCCCTGGGGGCGGTTCATTCTGCACGTGTCAGATGTCGACGCCACGTTCCGAGCGCTGGCCGACGCCGGCTACACGGCCGACGCCTCACCATCCGATGCGCCGTGGGGCGAGCGATACTTTCACATCGTCGACCCCAACGGTCACGAGGTTTCGATCGCGCGTCGGCTGTAGCGGAAGGCTGGCGCCGGGCTCACTGGCGTTCGAGGAACCGGTACACGTCGACGAGGTCGACACCCGGAAACGGGTTGAAGTTTCGGCCCGCGGGTGGCAGCGCCGTGAGTATGTGGCTGCGTTCGGCCGCCGACGGCCATGCCACGCCCTCCCACCGGCTGATCAGATCGGGGTCGGGCACATTGTCGGCCTCACGGGCGACTTGTCGTCGAAGCGTGTCGCTGCCTCGGAAGAAGTGACAGTGTTCGGCGTTGCTTCCGATGGTCACCGAAAACGGCGTGCGATCGGTGACCGTCTCGATGTAGGTGACGCACCAGTAGTCGCCCGCGTCGGTCGTCGTGTGTTGATAATGCAACAAGAAGCTGTCGGAGGTGTTCCATGCCTGACGCGCACCCCACTTTCGGGCCACCCGCATTCCCTCGAGCGCCCCGTCGGGGTCGCGCGGAAACGGGATGCCGTCGTTTTCGTACGCCTTCGTGATGACACCGTCGGGGTCGGCGCGAAGGAAGTGCACGGGCAGATCGAGATGCTGCGTCGCGAGGTTCGTGAATCGGTGCGCGGCCATCTCGTAGGAGATGTAGAAGAGCTCCTTCAGGTCCTCGATCGACAGGTCCTCGTTGGCCTTCTGCTCGGCCAGGAAATCGACCGCCGGCGCTTCGGGCGCCAGCACGGCAGCCGCGAAGTAGTTCGACTCGACGCGCTGGCGGAGGTAGTCGGGGAAGTCGGTGGTCTCGGTATGGTCGAGCGCGAAGTGGCCGAGCGTTTGCAGCACGACCGAGCGAGCGGCGCGAACATGCAGGTCGTCCCGATCGGCGATGTAGATGACGCGCCGTCGCGTATCCGTGATTGAACGGGCGGTGCGCGGCATGCCGCGTGTCCGCTCGATTTGGAATCCGAAATGGGCCGCGAGATCGGTGAGGATCCGCTCGTTGACCGGGCCGCGCCCCGAGTACCCCACCGCGGCGAGGGCGGCTCCGGCGACCACTTCGATCTCGGCGAAGTAGTTGTTGTGTTCGCGCATTTCTTCGCGCAACGTCAGATTGGCGGCGCGGGCTCGATCCGACGAGCGTTGTCGCTGCAATGCGACTTCGTCGGCAACCCCGCGTGCGGGCAACGCATGGTAGAGCGCGACGAGATGCCGCAAGATCTCGTCGGGGACCTTGGCCGACACTCGCAGCGGTGCGAGCCCAAGGGCCATGTACCGCGGATCCTGCTGGGCACGATGCACTTCGAGTTCGAGGGCGGACCGTTCGTCGGGGGCCTCGGGGGCGAGGAGGTCCTGCGTACTCACCCCGACCGCCGCAGCGATGTCGTTGAGCACGCCGAGTCGGGGCTCGACCTTGCCATTCTCGAGCTGCGAGAGATACGGCCCTGGCTTGCCGACCGCCTCGCCGAGCTGGGCCAACGTGAGTCCGGCTCGCCGTCGCACGTGGCGGACATGGAATCCGACGAGAAGGGGGTCGAGTCCGGCGGTCTCAGAATATGGGCCAGAGGTCACAACCCAAGTATGCACGTTTTTGCGATCATGGAGAGGTTTCCGTCGATTTTCGGGTCGAAAGATCTGGCGAACTTTCGATTCGGTCGGCATACTTGGCTGCCATGGCGACCACTTCCCTACCGGCCCGACCAGAATTTCTGCTGTCGCTCGATCAACGTTTCCGGGCCCGACGCCTTGATCTTTTGGTCCACCGCGCCGAGCAGGAGACCGTCGCTCCAATGCTGCTGGCCGAGACCGCTCGCATCCGCGAAACCGAGTGGCAAGCCGTGTGCCGCCCCGACGACACCACCGCTCCCCCGGTGTACCCGCGCCCGTGGTCCGAGACCGACACCGTCGACGGCACCGATGTATCCGCCGCAACGTTCGACGTCGGCAACGCGCTGTATGACCTCGCTCTAGAACACGTTGCCCTGAATGACCTCACGCCAAAGAGGACGGCCGCGGACACGACGGCAGCGCAGCGGGCCGGCGCCGGTCCCATCAACCTGCACCTACCCGACGTTCGTGATCACCGCGGCGCGCGCCTCTGGAACGACTTGTTCGATTCGTGTCAACAGGCCCTCGGACTCGGGCGGGACTCGGTGCATGCGCTGGTGCGGCTCGCGGGTGAGCGGTCCTGCGTCGAGATCGACGAGATTCTCTATGAGTTGCGCGAACACGCCATCGGGGTGGTCAACACCGTCGACGACAAGGCGTGCCAGGAACGGGTGTCCGCAACGTGTGCTCGCCGAGGTATCAGCCTGCTGTTACCGCAAGCGCGCAGCACCATTGCGACCGCAGCCGCCTGACCGACCGGCCCAGCAAGAACCCGCCGGCCGTACGACAGTACCCTGAGGAGAATGGTCTCGGATTCATCGCTCCCCCGAAGACGCGTCTGATGCTCGGGCGCCGAACCATCGCGCTCCTGCTCGTGTCACTGCTCACACTCGGCGGCTGCGCGTTCCTGCTCTACAGCGCCACGGCCGCCAGCATTGAAGATCGCGTCGCCACCAACCTCGAGGCCGATGCGCGTACATACCACGCCGTTCTGCAAGAGCGACTCAACGGAGCGATCGGCGAACACGACGTCCTGGCGGCCGAGTTCGACGGCGTGAACATCGCCGATGAGGGCACCATCAATGAAGTAAGCCGAGCGCTCCTCACCACCACCTCCGCCCAGAGCAACGGCATCGTCTCGATCAACGTCATCCGTACCGACGGCGTCCCGGTGTCGATCAGTGGCAACCTGCCCGAAATATCACCCGCCGTCCTCGAGCGAGCCGCGACTGCGGTCACCTTCGGCAGCGTCGTGCGCTCCACCCCCAATGACGCACGTCTCGTCATCGCCGGACCACTCCGCGACGGCCTGCTCTTGGTGCTCGAGCAGGATTTTGCGGTCTTCGAAAGGCTGCTCGGCACCTACCACACCGCAGGAAGCACCACCGAAGCGGTCCTCACCCGCCAGATCGGCGCCAACCAACAGTTGCTGTCGGTTCCGCGATTCGTCCCCAACGCCGTTGTTCCGCGCGACCCATCCGACGCGCCGCAGCTGCCCACGCAGCCCGGCGAGGTGCTCTTCAACGAAGCCACCGATTACCGCGGCGCCCGCGTGCTGGTCGCCACCGCTGGGTTCGACCTGGTCGATTGGACGCTCAGCGTCAAGATCGACCGCAGCGAGGCGCGCGAGCCCCTCGCCACCCTGCGTCGCAACCTGTTCCTCTCGTTCGGTGCCCTCGTCGCGCTCGCCGGCGTACCC
>CBESNZ010000130.1:0-8565 GCA_965531045.1 uncultured Acidimicrobiales bacterium | reverse complement strand
TCGCCGACGAGATGAGCGAGTCATTCCTCGCGTATTCGCTGTCGGTGATCCCCGCACGCGCCATTCCCGACGTTCGCGACGGCCTCAAGCCGGTGCAGCGCCGCATCCTGTACTCGATGCTGCAAATGGGGCTGCGGCCCGAGAACCCCCACAAGAAGTCGGCTCGCGTCGTCGGCGACACGATGGGCAAGTACCACCCGCATGGCGACTCCGCGATCTACGACACCCTTGCCCGGATGGGGCAGGACTTCAGCCGGATGCTCACGATGGTCGATCCCCAGGGCAACTTCGGCAGCCTCGACGACCCTCCGGCTGCGGCGCGCTATACAGAATGCCGCCTCACGCAGGCCGCGATGGACATGGTCCGCGAGATCGACGAGGACACCGTCGAGTTCGGCTCCACCTACGACGGCGAGGGCGACGAGCCGCTCTATCTTCCAGCGCTCGTGCCCAATCTGTTGGTCAACGGCACCACCGGCATCGCCGTCGGCATGGCCACCAACATGCCCACCCACAACCTGGTCGAGGTCGCCAACGCGATCGAGCTCGTCATGAAGAAGCGTCGGCCCAAGCCGACCACCGAAGAGATGATGGCCGTCATTCCCGGCGCCGACTTCCCGTCGGGCGGCACCATCATCGACGAAGGCGAGGACAACAGCCTCAAGCAGATCTACGAAACCGGCAAGGGCACATTCCGCATCCGGGCCAAGGCCGAGATCGAACAGGTCTCGAAAAACCGCCAGGGCATCGTCATCACCGAACTCCCCTACCAGGTCGGCCCCGAGCGGGTGATCTCCAAGGTGCTCGAACTCGTCCGCGACGACAAGATCCGCGGCATCGACACGAACCACATCGTCAACCTGTCCGACCACAACTCCGGGCTGCGCATCGAGATCGGGTGCAAGCCCGGGGTCCACCCGCAGGCCGTGCTCAACGACCTCTTCCGCCTCACCCCACTCGAAGAGACGTTCGGCGTGAACAACGTGGTGCTGGTCGACGGCGTGCCGACCACGCTCGGCATCTACGACATCTGTCAGCACTACATCGATCACCGGCTCGACGTCATCGTGCGCCGCACCAGGTACCGCTTGGCCAAGGCCAAGGATCGTCTCCACATCGTGCTCGGTCTGCTCATCGCGCTCGACAACATCGACGACGTCATCACGATCATCCGCCGCTCCGCCGACTCGGCCGAGGCCAAGGAGCGCCTCATGATGGCGCTCGAATTATCCGAGATCCAGGCCACGCACATCCTCGACATGCAGCTGCGCCGTCTCACCGCTCTCGAGCGCGAGAAACTCGAAAGCGAGCGCGACAGCCTGCTGGGCGACATCGCCGACTACGAGGCCATCCTCAACTCCGAGCAACGGCGCCGCACGATCGTGTTGAAGGAACTGAAGGAGATCGTCGAGGCATACGGCCGACCCCGCCGCACGCAGATCGTTCGGTCGGACGATCTGCCCGTGTACGAGGTTGTCGATCTCGTCGACGACTCCGTCGCCGACGAGGCATGCGTGGTCACGTTCACCACCAGCGGCCAAGCCGGTCACGCCCCCAGCGAGGGCGGCAAACGCGCCAAAAACGGCCGTCACGATCTGATCGTGTCACGAGCCATCACGTCGACGCGCGACCCGGTGTACGCCATCACCAGCGACGGTCGGGCCCTGCAGGCGCAGGCGTTCGAGCTCGGCGATGCCGAGGGTCGTTCGCGTGGCGCTTCGGCGGCCCAGATCTTCGGCACCAACAAGGGCGAGGACATCCTCACGCTCTTCGTCCCGGGCGACGAAAACCTGGTGATCGTGACGCGTCAAGGCGTCGCCAAACGCCTCACGCCTGAAGAAGTCGCGGGCACCAAGGGGGGCAAAACCCTCATCAAACTCAAGCCTGGCGATGCGGTGGCAGCCGCTTTTCCGGCCCCCGACGGCGTCGATGTCGTCATCGGCGCATCCGATGGTCAGGCCCTCCGCACGTCGGTCGACGGCATCAGCGTGCAAGGTCGGGGCGCCGGTGGCGTCGTCGGCATGAAGCTCAAGGGCGACGCTCAGGTCATCGGTGCCGGCACGGCCCTCGGCGATGACGACATCGTCATCGTCACCGCCGACGGCGCCGGAAAGGCCACGCCGCTCGCGGAACTGGAGGCCAAAGGCCGTGGCGGCACCGGCGTACGGTTGGCAAAACTCGGGCAGGACACCGTGGCCCAGATGATGCTCGGCGATGCCGCAGGGCTGTTGGTACTCATGGCCGCAGACGACAGCGACACCAAAATCGACCCCAACCCCGTGCCCTTCCCCTTCCAGAGCACCCGTCGCGACCTCATGGTCACGCTGCCCGATCGTCCCATTCTGCAAATGGGCTGGGGACGGTGGTGAACGTGACCGACACCGACACCACCCCCGCAACCAAGCCCGTCCGCAAGAAGACCAGCGTGCCCGGCAGCTACGACGCCGACGCCATCCAGACCCTCGAGGGACTCGAGGCGGTGCGCAAACGCCCGGGCATGTACATCGGCGGCACCGGCTCAGACGGCCTGATGCACCTCGTGTGGGAACTCATCGACAACGCGGTCGACGAAGCCTCTGCCGGATTCGCCAACACGGTCGAGGTCACGTTTCATCGCGATTCATCGATCGAGGTGTCCGACAACGGCCGTGGCATCCCGATCGACATGCACACGAAAAAGAAGATCTCGGCGCTCGAGGTCGTCCTCACCGAACTGCATGCCGGCGGCAAGTTCGGCGGTGGCGCGTACGGCGCCTCCGGCGGGCTGCACGGGGTCGGCGCATCGGTCGTCAACGCGCTGTCCCACAAGCTGATCGCCGAGGTCGACCGGGAAGGCGCCACGCATCGGTTGTGCTTCCTCGATCGGGTTGCCGGCCAGTTCGACGGCAGCAAGTTCAAAGCGACTCACGCCCTCGACAAGATCAAGAAGATCTCCAAGACCAAGACCGGCACCCGCGTCCGGTTCTGGCCCGACACCGAGATCTTCGATCCCGAAGCCGAGATCGACTGGGAGTCGGTGCGGACGCGAGCGCTGCGCGCGTGCTTCCTGGTACCGGGGCTCAAGATCAAGCTGGTCGACAAACGAACCGGCTTCAAGAACGACCCCGAGGAGTTCGTGTCGCGCGGGGGCATATCGGACCTGGTCGATCACCTCACCGTCGGCGAGGCGCTGACGCCCATCATCTCGGTCTCGGGCATCGACACCTTCACCGAGAAGGTCTCGGTCGACGGCAAGATGACCGAGGTCGAGCGCGAGTGCACCGTCGACGTCGCCCTGCGCTGGTCAACCGGGTTCGACACGCAGGTGCAGTCGTTCGTCAACACCATCACCACCCCCAACGGCGGCACCCACCTCAACGGCTTCGACAAGGCGCTCACGCGCGCCGTCAACGACATCTTGCTGAAGGACACCCGCAAGCTGGCCAAACTCGCCAAACAGGACAAACACAAGGCGTCGAAGGAAGACGTCCAAGAAGGATTGGTCGCCGCCATCAAGGTGACCTTCCCCGAACCGGAGTTCCGCGGGCAGACCAAAGAAGAGCTCGGAACGCCGGCCGTGCAGTCGATCGTGTACGCAATCGTCAAGGACTCGCTCGCCGCATGGTTCGGGGGCGAAGGCAAAAAGACCCACGTCAACCGGGTGCGCGACAAGATGACCAACGCGGTCATCAACCGCGTCACCACCAAGCAACAGCTCGACAACAAGCGCAAGGCGGCCTCGCTCGGCTCTGCCGGCATGCCCGACAAGCTGGCCGATTGCCGTCGTCACGGTGAGGGCTCCGAGCTGATCATCGTCGAGGGCGATTCGGCAGCCGGACCGGCCAAGGCCGGCCGCAACTCCGAGTTCATGGCGATCCTGCCCCTGCGCGGCAAGGTGGTGAACGCCGGCAAGGCCACGGTGAAACAGGTGCTCGACAACGCCGAGGCGCAAGCGCTGTTCACCGCCGTGGGTGCGGGTTCGGGTAAGGAATTCAACCTCGCCGACGCCCGGTACGGCCGCATCATCATCTTGTGCGATGCCGACGTCGACGGCAGTCATATCCGCTGTCTACTCCTCACGCTGATGCACAAGTACATGCGCCCAATGCTCGAGGCGGGCATGGTCTACGCCGCCCAGCCGCCGTTGTTCTCCATCAAGCTCGGCGGCAAGACCTACCGGGCGTTCTCCGACGCCGAACGCGACGAGCTCACCAAGGAGCTGTCGAACGGCCGGCGCACGATCACCAACGCCGATTGGCAACGCTTCAAGGGGCTCGGCGAGATGAACGTCGACGAACTCGCCGTGTGTGCGCTCAACCCCGAGACCCGGATTTTGCGTCGGCTCACCATGCACGATGGTCAGCAGGCCACCGAGGCAGCGCGCATGTTCGACGTGCTCATGGGGTCCGACGTCGCGCAGCGCCGTGACTACCTGGTCAAGAACTCGGCGCTCATGGATCGCTCGGCACTCGACATCTGAATCGGGTGGTTGGGCAGACTGTCACACCCATCGTGTAGAACTACATACATGGAATTCGAGGCACCAGAAGGCGAGGTCATCGATCTCGACGCCGACGGTCCCGCCGACGGCGCGATCGATGTCGATCTACAGGTCGAGCCGTCACTGAAGCACCTGTCGCCATCCAGCGCCGGCATGTACCAGCAGTGCGCCCGGAAGTGGAAGTTTCGTTATCTCGATCGGCTCCCCGATCCGCCCGGGCCCGCCGCGCTCACCGGCACCTTTGCCCATCGAGCGCTCGAGTTGCTGCTCCAAGAACCCGCCGACAACCGCACCGAGGCACGAGCCAAAGAACTCGCTCGGGTCGCGTGGCCCGAAACCGCAGAAGATGCCGACTACCAGGCGCTCGAACTCGACGACAAGGCTGCTCGCCACTTCCGCTGGCAGGGGTGGACGGCCATCAAAGGCCTGTGGAAACTCGAGAATCCGGCCCTCGTCGACGTCGTCGCCACCGAACAACGGGTCGACACCATGATTGGCGAGGTGCCGTTCCGCGGCATCGTCGACCGTCTCGACAACGAACCCGATGGCCAGATCGTGGCCGATTACAAGTCGGGCCGGGCCCCCTCACCGCGTTACCGCGAGGGTCGCCTCGCGCAGGTGCTGCTGTATGCCGCTGCCATCGCAGCCGAGACCGGTGTCGTGCCTGTTCGGGCCCGACTGCTGTACCTGGGCCAGCGCATCATCGAAACGCCCGTCACCGACGAGGCGGTGGGTGCCGCGGTAGAAACACTCACGGCCACCTGGAACAACGTGCAAAGCGACTGCGCCCGAAACGAGTTCGAGCCCACCACCGGCCCGCTGTGTGCCTGGTGCCCGTTCGCAAGCCAATGTCCGGAAGGCATGGCCGAGGTGACGAAGCGCCACAAGGCCGGTCGCGTCCGACTCGACGCTCCAGCCGTCGCACTCCTGCCGGTCGCCAGCTAAACCAAACTACGAGATCCAACCGCGCCGACAGAGCCAGCGCCGCAGGAAGAACGCCCCGACCAGGGCGCTCACGGCGCCGCCAGCGGCCGCCGCGGCCAACACCTTGGTCGGCGGGTCCGGAACCGGCGGTCCGGGCATGACCGACGGCCATGCTGTCCAGGCCGATCCCGTTGCCGGGTCGGAATCCATGGCGGTGCGCACGGTGTCCGTCGGCGTCCCGTTGGATTGATGGGCAGACTGCTCGGCCACGATGTCACCGCCTCTCACTGGAATGCTGGAAAAGAAGTTTCTGGAAAGAAGTTCGTGTGCCGCTGCGGGATTCCCGAGCGGCCGTGGCACCATTGTGACCTGCTCGTGGCCATCTTGGGAAGGCCAGCACGGGTTTTTGCCGTCAAATCCAGGTTCTGCAACCGGGTTGAGCCTTAGCTCTTCCAGGTTGGTGCCGACGAGGAAACTGCAACAAGTCAATGCGGTCGGTACGCCAGTGGCGATCGACTATTAATGAGCGATAGTGCCGTAGGCTGGAGATGCGTGGGAAACTCAGAACAGCGCGGGCTCGGCAAGGGCCTTGGTGCCATCATTCGAGAGTCTTCACAGGGAATGCAGCCGCTGCATCCCGCCGAGGGCCCGTTCCTGCGATCCCTCGTGAACGCCGGCCTGCTGTTGCTCGACGGGCGTACGACGCTGTCGCACGTGGCGTATCTGCATTTGCCCGAGGGCGGCGAACCCGAGTTGTTTCAGCTCCGCCCCCGCCTCGACGCCATCGAACCCGCATCGCTTTTTCGCCTCTACAACCTGCTCGGGCAAGCCGGTCAGGGCACCGACGAGCACGGCACCGTCACCTTTGACGGATCCGAATTACGATTCTTGCGGACCAAGGGTGCGCAGTCGGTCGGCGTCCATCTCTTCGGCACCGCCGGTCAGCCGTTCAGCGCCGAGGCGCTCACCGACCTGCACGAGCTCGCCGCGATGTCAGCCACGGTCATCCATCAGTTTCAACAGGGTGCGCCTGCGCCGGACTTCGTGCCCGACATTCGGATCGAAACCACGCCGACCGGCATCCGGGCGACCGCCGAGTCCCACGCTGATGGCGACGATCGCAACGGAATCGCCGAAGCCGAAACCGTCGAAATCGCAACCGCACAAGCGGTCCTCGACGCGTACAACCAGCGCCACCAGGTCGCCGAAGTACAGGTGGTCGAGATCGGCACGAACCGCATCGGCATGGTCATTTTGATCGACGCCGACAACGGCCTCCGGATGGGCGTCGTGATCGGATCCGAGGACCCTGCGGTGGTCGTGGCCGGCGCAACGGTGCGGGCGATCGGCTAGCGAACTTCACCACAGCGGGCCGGGCATCTACGATGCCGCGAATGGACATCCAAGAGATTTCTGACCGGCTCGAGATCGAAGCGTTTTTGACCACCTACGCCAAGGCGGTCGACAACAAGGACTGGGCGCTCTGGCGCAGCCTCTTCACCGACGACGCCCACATCGACTACATCTCCGCCGGTGGCGAGGCCGGCGACCGCGAGACCATCGCCACGTGGTTGGAAACATCGCTCGCGATGTTCCAAATGACCCAACACCTCATCAGCAACATCGACATCGACCTCGATGGCGATACCGCGAAGGTTCGGGCGATGTTCTACAACCCGATGCAGTTCAACGACGACATCCTGGACGGCAAGATGTTCTTCTGCGGCGGCTACTACAACCATGAGCTCATCCGGACCGCCGACGGCTGGAAGAGCCAGAAGCTGCTCGAGGATTCACAGTGGACCGAGGGCATGTGAGCGGACGCGATCGTGACATGTTCGCGGAGTGGGAGCGACGTTTTGTCGATCGCGGTACCGAATCCACTCCCCTCATTCCTGCCGCGACCGTCATCGTGCTCCGGGACGGCGATCGCGGCCTCGAAACGCTCATGCTGCGCCGCAACTCGAAGCTCGAGTTCGTCGGCGGCATGTGGGTGTTCCCCGGTGGACGGATCGACGACGCCGACCGTCAAGGCGATGACGACGTCGTTGCGGCCGCCCGCCGGGCCGCGGTGCGCGAAGCCGACGAAGAATCGGGTCAACGAATCGACGCCGATTCGCTCGTGTGGTTCAGCCATTGGACGCCGCCCGCCATCACCCCCAAACGATTCTCCACCTGGTTCTTTGCCGCCCGGGGAGGCGACGATCCGGTTGCCATCGATGGCGGCGAGATTCACGATGCCGATTGGATGACCCCGGCCTCGGCGATGGAGCGGCGCAATGCCCTCGAGATCGAGCTGGCACCACCGACCTGGGTCACGTTGCACTGTCTGGCCGCGTTCGACACCGTCGACGGGGCCCTCGCTTCGCTCAACGAACGACCCGTCGACTTCTTCGTCACCCGGATTGGGCGCGACGAGGATGGCCCGGTTGCCATGTGGGAGGGCGATGCCGGCTACGAGTCGGGCGATGCGCCGGCACCCGGTCCCCGTCATCGTCTGACGATGGCACGATCGGGCTTCGCCTACGACGACTCCGGCAGGCGCTGAGGCTCCACGCGAACTCCACACGCGAGGTCCACGAACGGCACGTCCCCGGCCGTGACGGTGTGGCATGCTCCCGCCACCTACGATGCACCAGATGTCTGACCCTACGCTCAACGGTCTCTCTGCGGCCGAAGTAGCCGATCGGGTGCGATCGGGTCGCGTCAACGACGTCCCTGACGCACCGGTTCGAAGCCTGAGCGAGATCGTCAGGGCCAACGTCTTCACGCCGGTCAACGCCATCGTTTCGGTGTTCTTCGTGTTGATCATGATCGCCGGCTTTCCGCAGGACGCGCTCTTCGCGGGCGTGGTGGTGTCGAACTCCGTGATCGGCGTGGTCCAGGAACTCCGGGCGCGCGCGACGCTGAACAAGCTTGCGGTGCTCAATGCACCGAAGGCGTTCGCCGTCCGAGACGGTGATGTGGTCGAGATCGGGGTCAGCCAGGTCGTCGCTGACGACCTGCTCGAGCTCAAGCCGGGCGAGCAAGTCGTTGTCGACGGCGAGGTCGTGGCCGCCGAGGGCCTGGAGATCGACGAGTCACTGCTCACCGGCGAGGCGGACGCCGTCGAGAAACACGTGTCCGACCAGGTGTTGTCCGGCTCGTTCGTGGCGGCCGGA
>CBESNZ010000129.1:0-8614 GCA_965531045.1 uncultured Acidimicrobiales bacterium | reverse complement strand
TAACCCCAGGCGGCGACGAGTGCTTCGGTCGTCGTGATCGTGGCCAGAAGGCCGATGGTGTTGACGAGCACGGCGGCGGCGTACTCGGTCGGGATGCCCGCCACAGCGTCTGACGGCACCACAACCTGGTAGCCGAGGTCGACCGCCGAGATGACCGCGCCGAGCACGCCGATGTTCACGGAGTTGCCGGTGATGACCACGGTTCGGACCTCCATGTTGCGCAGGATCTGATCCAGCGATGTGGACGTGAAGGGCGTGAGCCCATGCAGACGGGGCACCACGATGTCGGTCGCAGCCACGCCGATCTCGGGAATGACGTCGGCGCCAGGCTCACCGGGAGCCAAGCCGCCCGCCATCTTGGCGGTGGCGGCCAGTATGCGAGCGTTGTTCTTCCGACCCTTGCCGTCGGCTCTCGTCTCGGCCGTGCAGTGAACAACCTGGGCACCGGCATCACGGGCCGCGCGTACCGCCGCGGCGATGTTGTCGATGGTGCCCTCGGCGATCATGAGGTCGCGCAGATCGGTCATCATTGCCAGATCACCGGTGACCGCTCGCTGCATCTCCATCGTGAGTAGCGCCGTGTGCGCCGGGTCGACGAGTGGTGCCAAGTCTTGTGCCATGGACTTACTGTTGTTCGTTTGCCCACCAGGCGTCGAGTCGCGCTTCGAGTTCGGATTGGTCGAGGGAACCCTCGGTGCGCTTCAGTTCGAGCAGGAACGCAAGCGCCTTGCCCACGTACGGGCCGGGCGGCAGATCGAGGTAGTCCATGACCGCCTTGCCATCCATGTCGGGACGTTCGGCTGCGACGCGATCAGCCTCGGCCAACGCGTTGATTCGCTCCTCCAGCGCGTCGACGTGCTCCTGGAGCTCGAGCCGTTTGCGTGGATTCCGGGTGGTGCAATCGCAGCGCACCAAGGTGTTGAGCTTGCCGAGAAGGTGCCCGGCGTCGCGCGCATATCGGCGCACCGCCGAGTCGGACCAGCCATCGGCGTAGCCCTTGAATCGCCCCGAGATGCGCACGAGTTCGACGACGTCGTCGACGATCGGCTCGTCGAAACCCAATGCGACAAGCCGTTTCCGGGTCATCCGCGCGCCGACGGCTTCGTGATGACGGAAGGTTACGCCGTGCTCGTCGATGCGGCGCGTGCGGGCCTTGCCGATGTCGTGAAACAACGCGGAGAGCCGCACTTCGAGGTCGGCTGGTGTCTTGCCGACCACCGCGATGGTGTGGCTCAGCACGTCCTTGTGCTTGTGGATGGGATCCTGCTCCATCTGCAGATCCATCATCTCGGGCACGAGCTCTTCGAGAAGTCCGCTCTCGACGGCATCCCAAAGCGCGGCGGAGACATCGTCGGCCATGACGACATCGGCCAGCAGATCTGCGGAGTGGGGTGTGGCGCTCATCAAGGAAAGAAGTGTAGAGATTCAGGGGCGGCGACCGACGCCGCCCGTGGCTTCTCGACAGGTACCCCACCATGATCCTCGATTCCTTCCGACTTGACGACCGAGTTGCAGTTGTTTCTGCCGCGAGCCGTGGCATCGGTGCTCGCATCGCCACATCGATGGGCGAGGTCGGCGCCAAGGTGGTGGTCGGGGCGCGCTCCGCCGACGCACTCGAGGCGGTGGCGCAACAGATTCGAGCCGGCGGCGGCGAAGCGGTGGCGGTGGTCGGCGACCTCTCCGACCGCCAGGGCATGGAGCGGCTCGTCGCGGCGGCCATGGAGCACTATGGCCAACTCGACGTCGTGGTCAACAACGCGGGCGGCTCCGGTCCCCAAGCCTTCGCCGACACGAGCGAGCGGTCCTTCGAGCTGGCATTCCGCTGGAACGTCACGAGCGCGTTCAACCTCAGCCAGGCCGCACTGCCCCATCTGCTGGAGAGTCCGCACGCCAACATCATCAACATCGCCTCCGTCGCCGGCCAGTTCAGCAATCGTGGATTCGCGGCCTACGGCACCGCGAAAGGCGCGCTCATCAAGTTGACGCGCCACATGGCCCAGGATCTGTCCCCAAAGGTGCGGGTCAACGCCATTGCCCCGGGCGCCATCCGCACCTCGGCTCTCGAAGGCGTACTCAACGACGAGCTCGAGGAGGCGATGAATGCGGGCACGCCGCTGAAACGCATCGGCGAAGTCGACGACATCGCCGCGGCCGCCGTCTACCTCGCATCCGACGCAGCGAGTTACGTCACCGGTGAGTGCCTGGCTATTTCGGGTGGCGTGCAGGGCAGCAACCTCGAGCTTGGCCTACCGGATCTGTAATGGCGACCGCCGGTTTCAAGGACCTGTGCATCGATGCCACCAATGGCCACGCTGCCGGTCGCTTCTGGGCTGACCTGCTCGGCCTCGAACTACACCTGCAGGACCATGGCGATTCGTACCTGCTCGGCCCGACGCCCGAGCACACGATCTGGGTGAACCAGGTCCCCGAGACCAAGACGGTGAAACAGCGGGTACACCTCGACGTTTCGGCACCGATCGACGCCGCATCTACCGGCGGCGCCCAAATCCGCGACGTCCACGGCGACTTCGCAACGATGGACGATCCCGAAGGCGGCGAGTTCTGTCTGCAAGCGCGCGACCTGCCACCGGGTCGGCGCATCGACGCGGTCGTCATCGACTGTGCCGACCACCGATCGCAGGCGCGATGGTGGGCCGACACCATCGGGGGTCTCGTGCACCACGAGGGCGACCGCTACAGCGCGCTCACCGCCATACCCGGCGCGCCATTCGACCGTCTCACGTTCATGCCGGTGCCCGAAGCCAAGTCGGTGAAGAATCGCCTCCACCTCGATTTGTTCGCACCACACCTCGATCCCATCGTGGAACACGGTGCCACGGTCCTCCGGCGCCGCGATGACGAGATCGAATGGGACGTTCTGGCCGACCCCGAAGGCAACGAGTTCTGCATCTTCGAACCGCGGTAGGCCACCGGCGCCGAAACGCTCAGGGCCGAGCGGAGGCAACCGCAGTGGTGATGATCAGCCGGTCTCGCTGCATCACCTCGAGCGGCTGGGGCCAAACCAGCCGGCCGAGCACCTCGAGGTCGGATGCCGGGTGCATCGTCAGAGCGCCGTCGGCTTCCCGGATCTCCACATCGGTGAACCCCACCCACGCCTCGGTCAACGGGAACTGCGCCTTGTAGTACGCCTCTTTTGCGCTGAACATCGTCGTCGCCAACGTGTCGGGATCGTCACTTCCGGCGAGCCGAACGAGTTCGATAGCGGTGAACAGCTTTCGATAGAGGTTCGGCGTGACGCGCCCGATCACCTCGGCGTCGATGCCGATCCGACCCGCTCGCAGGGCATCGATCCGACCGACCACCGCAGCGCAATAGCCCGACGTGTGGGTGATGGCGCCGGCAATACCGGGCGGCCAATCCGGCTGACGACGCTCGGCCACGCCGACCGCCGTGCGTTCGACCTCATCGACATCGGCGCCGAGGGCCGCCAACGCAGACCGTGCGCAGGCGCGCCCGGCACCGAACTGGGCGCGGCGCTTGTCCACCGCCTTCGCGACGAAGGGGCGCTCCTCGGGAAGCAGCCACGCTGCTGCACCCGCGGCGAGAGCATCGCCCGTCAACTCGAACGCAGCCACCGGCGCACCGAGCCGGGCGAACGAGTCGACGACTGCGGGGGCTTCGACGATCGAGGGCGTGTTTGCGACAGGGGCCATTGCGGGTGCGATGCTAGTCGGGTGCATCCGCGCGGCTCCGACGTGGCGAAGAGTTCGATACAGGGGTCGCGCAAACATGTCGACAACGAATCCGAAATCACGACGTCTACCGCGCGGTCTGCAACACGATGAAAAACGTCGCTGACATCTACCCACTCACCCCGACACAGGCCGGCATCTTGTACCACGGGTTACGTTCGGCCGACCCCGAGTTGTACTTCGAGCAGGTCCGGTTCGACCTCACCGGCCCCGTCGATGGCGACGTGCTTCGCCGGGCCCTCGACATCGTGGTGCAACGGCACCCGATGCTGCGCACGCAATTCTTGTGGGAGGGCGTGCCGGAGCCGGTGCAGGTGGTGCGCGAGATCGTCGAGGTGCCATGGGAGGTCCACGATTGGCGATCGGTAGAGCGCTCCGACGATGACCGTGCGGCCGACCTCGACGCGCTCGCCGCCGACATCCGAGCCGACGGCATGGTGTTCGATCACGCACCGCTGTTGCGGGTCGTGCTCGTGCAACTGCCCGGGCCGCGTTTCCATCTCCTCTGGAACTCGCATCACCTGCTACTCGATGGGTGGTCGTCCGCGCAGGTCTTCGACGAGTGGGCTATCGCCTACCACGCGCTCGCGTCGGGCAACACGCCCATGCTGCAATCGTCGCCGCCGTTCAAGGCGTTCGTCGCGTGGCGCCGCCAACAGGACGTGGACGCATGCCGGTCGTACTGGACCGAGGCGCTCGCCGGCTTCACCCGGCCGACCCCGGTTCCGGCGCTCGACGGCCCACGGTCGACAGCGCGCGGGCACGCACAGTTCGTCGTCGAAGCCGCCACCACCGCGGCGTTGCGCTCCCTCGCTCAGCGGCAACGCACCACGCTCAACACGGTCTTGCTCGCCGCATGGGGTGTCGTGCTCGGGCGTTACCACGGCACCGACGACGTGGTCGCCGGCGCAACCCTTTCGGGCCGGCCGCCCGAGCTCGCCGGCGTCGAGTCGATCGTCGGGATGTTCGTCACCACCCTGCCGCTCCGCCTGCGCCCGCGGCCCGACCGCGTGTTCGCCGACTGGCTAGGCGAGGTCCAATCGGATCAGAGCGCACTGCGCGAGTTTCAACATGCGTCGCCGGCCGAGATCGCGGGCTGGTCCGAGCTGCCGGGGTCGGAGCAGCTGTTCAATTCGACGTTCGTCTTCGAGAACTATCCGATTGCAGATGGCGATGAGCGACGTTCGGTCGAGTTCAACGTCACCGGGACCTTCGACCAGAGTCACTTCGACCTCGACGTGCTGATCATGCCGGGCGACACGATTCGATTCGCAGCTTCCCATGACGCCATGCGTCTGCCGAAGGCCCGGGTCGATCACGTGCTGGCGCACCTTCACCGCGTGCTCGTCGCAATCGCGTCGGATCCACACCGTCGGATCGACCAACTCGTTCTCGCCGACGTCGACGAGGCTCCAGCGATCTCGCAGTGGTCGACCGGCGGCATGCTCCCCGACCCCGTTGCGTCGGCCGTCGCCCACGTCAAACGCGAACCGATCGACGCATCCATCCTCGCCGATCCCGCCCGGCTGGTTCGCCACCTCGCCAAAGCGAAGGCGACGGTCGTCGTCATCCCCCACGACGCGCTCGAACGGCTGTTCACCCGTTTCGACGACCTCGGGCTGCGGTTGCAGCACGCACGGACGTGGTTCATCACCGGCACCGAGCCGAATGCGCAAACCGTTTCGGCTTTCGCCCGACGACTCCCCGATCGCGAGCTGTTCATTCCCTACGACCTCGAGAACGGTGCGCGGTTGGGCTGGCACCACCACCGCGCCGACGAGCCGGTGAACTCGGTCGCACTGGTTCCGAGTCCGCATGCCGGAGTTCGTCTCCTCGACGACGACGGACGGCTTGCCCCGACGAATGCCATCGCAACGATCTGGGCCGGGGGAAGCGATCTCGGTGCAACATCGGATTCGGCCGTTGCGGTTGGCGGCCCGAAACAGGGGGCGCGAGAGGTCGGTTTCGGCCGCTGGATCGGCGATGGCCGGATCGAAATCCTACCCGTCGACGTCGAGGCCCCGGCCGACCAACCGTCCGACCGACCGACCACCGCCGAGACGACCGACGAGGAACTGGTGGCGATCGAGGCCGAGGTACTCCTGCTTTTGCGCGAGTCCCTCGGACGCGTCGACATCGGACTCGACGACGACTTCTTTGCAATGGGTGGGCAATCGATCGTCGCTGTCAGCCTGTTCTCCAAACTCCAACAACGGTTCGAGTCCAACCTCGCGCTCTCCGTGTTGTTCGATGCCGCGACCGCCCGCCAGCTGGCCGCCATCATCGGTGGGGCCGAGACGACCGCGTCGGCGAGTCCGCAGACCGCAGCATCTGCGCGCTATGCCAGCCGACCGTGGCTGTACCTCGTCGAGATAGCGGCGGGCGTCCCAGACGTTCAGCCACTCGTGTTCGTTCACGGCGCCGGCGGAAACGTGCTGACCTACCGAGCGCTCTCCGCCCGGATCGGTGCCGACCGGCCGTTCTATGGACTGCAGGCCAGCGGCATCGACGGCATTCAACCACCGCACGAATCGATCGACGACATGGTCGAGGCCTACCTCGACGAGCTCCGATCCCTCTTTCCGGATGGCCCCTACGTCCTCGGCGGCTATTCAGGGGGCGGAGTGATCGCCTACGAAATGGCGAGCCGACTTCGGGCAGCCGGCGAGCGCGTCGACCGGCTGATGCTGATCGACACGATCCACCCGTCGATTCCGGCGCAACGGTTATCGCGCTCCGAACACCTTGCTCGGGCGCTTCGCCAGGGCCCGTCCTACATCAAGGAGAAGTGGACCGAACGCACCAGCCGGGAAAGCCGACACAGCAACTCCGACGAAATCGTCGCCCGCCTCGACGCGGCGGGAGAGGTGATTCCGTTCGAAGCACGCGACTGGCAACTCACCAAGAATCTGTTCGAGATCGTCGCCCCGTACGAAACGCCGAGATACGACGGCGACGTCGTGATGCTCAAAGCCGAAGTGAACAGAGACGGCTGGCAGCACACCACGCCCGACAACGGCTGGGCCGGCCTGGCCCCCAATCTCACCGTGGCGATCGCGCCGGGTGATCACGACTCGTTGGTGGTCGAACCCAACGTCGCGGTGCTCGCCCGCCACATCGTCGACAACCTCTGACAAACGCTCAGTCGAGCAGATTCCGAAGGTTCGCGAACTCGTCGTCATCGAAATCGAGCAGGTCGAAGTCGGCGGCCCCGAGCTCGGCGCCGCCGGCGTCGTCGGCCAGAAGGCTCCGCAGTGTGCGCAGCGTCGCGCCGAGCAACGCCTCGGCATCGGCGTCGGTCAGAAGCGAGGTCGCGTAGTCGAGCTGCAATGTCAGAACCCCGTCCTGCACGAACGCCATGATCCCAACGGCATGTGGTCGTCGGTTCTGTGCACCGATGCCGCCACGCAAGGGCCCTTCGAGGGCAAACAGGTCCGGCATCGCCAGGCTGCGATCGAGCTGACCGAGGTAGTTGAAGACGATGCGGGGGTCCGGCCGGCCGGCCAATACCGAACCACCGAGCGTCGAGCGACCGAGAAGGTAGGCGACGCCCTGGTTGGGCACGGCGCGCCGCGCCGCTTTTGTGGCGCTGACCGCAGCGGCGAGATCGTTCGGATCGTCCACGTCGATCGTCAACGGGTACTGCGTGGTAAACCAGCCGACCGTACGCGAGACGTCGGCCGCGGCATCCACCACGTCTTCACGACCGTGGCCTTCGAGTAGTACCGCCAAGGCAGGCCACTCGAAATGTTCGGTGAACGAGGCGGCTGCGGCCGCCAAGACGATTTCCTCGACCGAGCTTCGGTGTCGGGCGGTGGCAACGCCGAGCAGCGCGGACGTTTCGCCGTCGGTCAGCGACCCAGCGACGACCCCCGCTTCGGCCTCGGTGGCTCCCACCGGCAGATCCATGCCTTGCAGCGGGGGCGAGGCCGCGAAGCGCTCGACATCGGTTACGTACGTCGCCGAGTCGGCGAACGCCGACAAGGACCCGACCCACCGCTTCCACGACGTGGACTTCGGCGGCAACGTGACCGGTTCGCCCGCGGAGAGCTGCGCGTACGCCGTTGCCCAATCGTCGAGCAGCGGCGCCCAGGACACGCCATCGACGATGAGGTGATGAGCGGTGACGAAGACCTTGGTGCGCTCCGTGCCCGGGAAGACGCCGATGCGAAGCAGCGGGCCGCTCGCAAGGTCAAACCCCGCCTCGAGCGAGCGAGCGGCTGCGGCCGGGTCGACGTCGGGTGCAAACACCTCGACGGGTACGGCGACCTCGGTGTCCAGGATTTCGGCGGCGCGGCCGACGAAGACCGTCCTCAGGGCATCGTGGTGCTGCGGGAGGACCTGCGCCGCCCGGCGGAGAACGTCGAGGTCGACGTCGTCGGCCATCGACAGCCACAACGACTGATTCCAATGGTTCGGCTCGGCGAAGTCCTGATCGAAGAACCACTCCTGGATCGGGGAGAGCGCAACCGCTCCGGACACGCGGCCCTGCTCAGCTGTCGACGCTGTCGACCCCTCGGCCACCATGGCCAGCTCGGCCACCGTCTGGTGCTCGAAGACCTGGCGGGGGCTGAGCTTCACGCCCGCACGGCGGAGCTTGGCCACGATCTGCATACTGATGATCGAGTCGCCGCCGAGGTCGAAGAAGTTGTCGTGACGGTCCACCGCATCGAGCCCGAGCGTCTCCGCCCACATGGCGGCAATCGCGATCTCGATCGCGCTGGCTTCGCCGTCGGCGTTCTGCGCGGTGGCGATCGGGCGCTCTGGAGCGGGTAGCCCATCTCGATCGACTTTGCCGTTTGCGGTTCGAGGCATCTGCACCATCGGCACCATGAACGTCGGCACCATGTACTCCGGAAGCCGTTCTCGGAGGTGACGACGCAGAGCGTCGGTATCAGCTG
>CBESNZ010000128.1:0-8706 GCA_965531045.1 uncultured Acidimicrobiales bacterium | reverse complement strand
GTGGCCGTCATCGCCTTGAAGGCGGTCTTCGACAACCGCTCTTCCATCTTGGCCAGGTCGAAGACGTCGGTGGCCCAGATCTCGGTGAGCGGGGCGCCCACCCCGGTGCCGGGACCGGGTTCCCGGTTGATGACGTCCTTGATTGCTTGGGAACGTGTGTCGTAGCCGCTCATCGTTGTGTGGTCCTTGGCTCGTCGAGGTCTCGCGTGCGGCCCTGCTGCTTCTTCTGAGCAGTTTTGGAACGTACAGGAGAGCGATTCAACCGGCGGAAACCCCCGGGCGACAACCTGGCCGCCAGCTGTTCTCGCTCCCGAAACAATCCAGAGCCGCCGAAACCTTAGCCAAGGTCGTCGAGCAGTGTCCGAGCATGCGCTGCACCCTGCCGGTCGAAGGCTGGATTCAGGTCGAGCGCCCGACCCAGCAAGTCTCGCGCCGCGGCGTCGTCGTCGTTGGCGGCAGCGATGGCGCCGGCGTGATAGAGCACGGTCGAGTTGTTGACCCCGGTGGCGAGGGCAAGCTCGATGGACTCCTGGGCTTCGGGGTGGAGTCCGTTGTTGAACAGTGCCCAGGCCAGGGTGTCGTAGGCACCCCAGTCCTGGCGTTCGGCGATGTCGTCGCGCGCCAATTGCAGTGCCAGTGCGGGGTCTCTCGTCATGAGAAAGCCGGCGAGGTGACGGCGCTCGGCAGGGTTCTTGTCGATCGTCTCCAATGCCAGGGCCATGCCGATGACATTCTGCTGCGCTGCTTCATCCTCGTTACCCAGCGTCAGCAGGACATCGGCGTAGGCGCCATGTAGGTCGGCCGCCGGACCTGCCGCGAGCAGTTCCCGATAGAGACTCGCTGCCACATCGTTGTTTCCGAGCCCGGCGTGTGCCAATGCAAGTTTTTCGAGCGCCGCTGGGCTGTCGGGGGCGATCTCTCGCGCCTCGTTCAACGATGCCAGCGCGCCATCGGTGTCGCCGGCGACGAACTGGAGGTGTCCGAGCTGAAACCAGTAGAACGACGCAGCCGCCGGTCGCAACGCCAAGCGCTCGCTGAGATCGAGCGCCTCCCGGGCGAGGGAGACTGCTCCATCATTGTCCCCCTGATCGGACGCGATACGGGCAAGCCGGCTGACGACCGGTGCGCTGCGCTCGGTCTGCGCTATCTCCTCGTAGATCGTGGCGGCGAGGTCATACTGGCCAAGCTCGAGGTGCGTGTCGCCGAGGAGCGCACGGGCGGCCAGAGAGCCCGGTGACGTGTCGACGACTTCCTTGACCAAGGTGTTCGCTGCTCGAAACTCGTGCTTTGCGTGCAGCGTTCCGGCCAACTCCAGCTTTGCCGGGCCGTACCTCGGATTGATGCTCAGTGCCTCGCGCAGCACGGTTTCGGAGGCGTCGAAGCCCGATGAGTTGGCCGTTTCTCGGGATTGCGCGGCCAACGCCGATCCCAACCGGGTGCGGCTGATGTAGTCGAGCGGAACGTCGTCGCTTCGTTGTTGCCACAGGGCGATGACCTCGCCGATGGGCCGCAGGCCATGGGCTTCCTCGAGGCTGGTGACGCCTACGGCTGCCGCAGCGGGCTCGTCAGTCGTTCCGTGGGACTGAACCAGGCCGACAACGGCAAGAACGAGACCAGCGAAGAGACCGGCGACAGCGTATTTGTAGGCCGGAATCGAGCGTCTGCTGCGCTTTGCTTCGTCGCGGGCAGACTCGCTCGGCGTGGGGGCAGTGGTGTGGTGTTCGATCTTCGACATGGTGGGTCTTTGGGGCAGAAAGGGCGGTCAGGCAGATGGCTGGATGAACTGGATGGGCTGGACGTCGTCGGCGGCAGACGTTTCGCACCCGAACGGGTGACGAGAAGGTCGGGTCGTCGAAACGACCCGACCCTCAGGGACCCGCCGGCCAAATCAGCTGCCGTGTGGCGCTGCGAGGTAGGGGAACGACAATTCGAACGGCACGTCGTTGGCATCGACGCAGTCGCCGGTCAGCACCGGTGTGCTGTCGGGAAAGAACCCACCCGTTACCACGGTGAGGCTGAGGTCGATGACGTCATCGGTCAACGCACGGCCGTTGAGATACTCGGCCTTTTGGGCGGGGTCGTACGTGAGCACATCGGGGAGCAACACGTCGGTGATGGCTTGCGCCTCATCATCGGTGTAGCCGCTTCCGTCGAGGCCACTCAGGGCGAGCAGTGTGCCCTTGACGTCTTCGGTGAATCGTTTGGCATCCTGATGGGGACGAGCGCGATTGAAGAAGTCTTCACGACCATCGCGCACCAGCGCGGTGGCGATGGCGGGGCGGCCCATACGATCCTTGCGTTCTGCACCGACCGATGTCTCGGCCCAGATGCCAACGGGGCCAGTGGCGCCGCCCGTGAGCTGCACCGTCGGAATCTCGACGACGATCCCGGACACGTTGAGACCGGTGAAGAAGTCCGTTTCGTCGCCGTCGCAGAATGTGCGAGGACCGCCGGCGGCCTTCACCTGATCTTGGAACGCCTGGAAGTCGAAGAAGAACGGATCGTCGAACGTGCCCGCATAGGCACGGCCTCCGCCGGCAAGATCGAGAACCTGTTCGGTCGGGCCCTTGCTGAAGCCGCCCATGCCGCGCACCTTCAGCGGTTGGTTGCCGTCAGGACGAACAAACCCGAAGTCGACGCGGATCGTACGGTCATGGCGGGCGTCGCCATCGGTGTCGACCCGGAAGCGGTACTGGGCATCCTTGTCGAACGTCTCCGGAGACAGCACTCCGGCGACGGGGTTCACCGTCATGACGAGCACGGTGTTCGCCGGATTGTCCGGTGAGTTGAAGGCGTACAGATCGGCGATGTCGGTCCGTCCGTCTTGTTGCACGAGGGGCGCTTCGAGGTGATCGGCAGCGATGCTTGGGAGCGAGCCGATGGCGAGGCCGGCGGCCAAGCCGGCTGCGCCGAGCGCTCCGAGGAATGACGTTCTCATGAGGTGTGGTCCTTACCTGGTCAGGGACCGACCGGGGTTCCGGTCGGGCTTGACGAGCCGCGTGGCCCGTTGCTGATGGGTTCGGAGCCGTCGGGGTCCTGGATTGGTCGACAATCGCGATTACTTGTCGCCGGCCGAAGACCGGCGTGGGCTACACAGCGCCAGAGAACAAGATGTCGCCCGTCGGCTGCGGTGACCCGGCAACGGGCTCGATGGTGATTGCCCAGGCGGTTGCCGCCTCATCGGGTACATCGAGCACGGTGCGGATCGCTCCATCGTCAACCCCGAACAAACCCGCCGGCGCGACGCCGTCGTCGAGAACGATCCAGAGCGCGTAGGCCTGCCCGGCACCCGGCTCTTCGAGTCCATCGCCGATGACGGCGACCCGATCGAGTTCGTCGGACCACACCACCTGCAGTGCGCCCGCTTCGCCCTCGAGATCGACGACCACGGCATCTGGCAGCGCCAGCAGATCGTCGACATCGTCGTTGCTGCCGTCGAATGCGACGATCCCCACAGCGATTGCGATCGTGGCGGCAGCGATGCCAGCCACGGCCGCAATCCGGCGGGAACGGCGCTGGCGAGCGACGGACAGGTCGATCACCGGCTCGGCTTGCGCCACGTCGGCTATTCCCGAAAGCACGCTGGCTCGCAGCGTCGCGGGTGGATCTTCGGAAAGCGATTGCGCCAACTCCGCAGCGGTTTCTCGATAGTCGGCGAGTTCGGATGGACACGTCGGACACGAGGCGAGATGCGCCTCGAAGGCGATGCGCTCGTCTGCATCCAGCGCATCGATGGCATAGAGGGCGACGAGCTCGTGCATGTCGTCGGACTGCATCATGATGTCACCCCCAGTTCGTCGCGAAGTCTCTTCAAACCATCGCGGATACGGGTTTTGGCTGTGCCCTCGGGGACGTTCAGCAGGACGGCGACCTCACGATACGTGTGGCCGCCGAAATAGGCCAAAGAAACCGCTTCGCGTTGCTTGTCGGTGAGCTGCTCGAGCGCAGCGCGAACCCCTTGGTGCTCGGCTACCGCTTCCACGATTTCAGCAGGGCCGTCGACGAGCGTCGGCGCATCGCGCCCGGCCTTGTCATCGCGACGGCGCCGAGATTCTTCCGACCGCACACGATCGATGGCGCGGCGATGGGCAATCGTTGCCACCCATCCCGTCGGCGAGCCTTTTCGTTGGTCGTAGGTAGGTGCCACTTTCCAGACTTCGAGGAAGACCTCCTGGGCAACCTCCTCTGCCATTGCTGCGTCGCGCAGCACCCGGCGGCACGTTCCGAACACCAGGCCGGACATCTCGTCGTAGAACGCGGCGAACGCCTCGGCGTCGCCGCGTCCGGCGGCCAAGAGGTGGCGAAGGCCGGGGATTGCCTGATCGGGCGCTTCCCGATTGGACGAACGCGTCCGATGCATCGGGTTCACAGCGGCCATGCTTGCAGACTTTTGCCGCCGCGAACGAAATGGCAGCGTCGGGGCCGGAGAAGCAACTGCACAGACAAGGATGGCCATACCGTTTGTTCGGAGCCACTCCCCTTGTGGATGGGGTCATCTGTGGATAACCCGGTCCCGTGCAGGACGACGACCGCTGCGCGTACGGACCGCGGTCGAAACTACCGCCGGATCGAATCGTCGGTGAACGCGACGTTTGTGTCATTCTGTCAGCCACACCGCAGGGGGACCCATGGATCGCAGACATTTCCTACGAGCAGGAATCATCGGAGCCGGAGGCGCGACGGCGCTGCCCATCTTCGCGACCGCGGCCGGCGCACAGACCGCCGGCACCAGCCCGTACGGATCGATCGAGGGCGTCGTTCCCGACGAGAACGGTCTGATGTTGCCCGAGGGTTTCACGTCACGCATCGTCGCGATCGCAGGCGAGAAGGTCGCCAACACCGAGTACGAATGGCACATCTTCCCCGACGGCGCCGCAACGTTCGACGACGGTGAAGGCGGCTGGTTCCACGCCGTCAACAGCGAAGTCTTCTCCGACAACGAGGGTGGCGCGAGCGCTATTCACTACAACGCCGACGGGGAAATCATCGACGCCTACAGCATCTTGACCGGCAGCACGGCCAACTGCGGCGGCGGCCCGACCCCATGGGGCACGTTCCTGTCGGGCGAGGAGATCTTCGGCAGCGGTGGCGTGTTGTGGGAGTGCGATCCGACCGGCGAGCGCGACGCCATCGCGCTCGATGCGATGGGCATCTTCCCGCACGAAGCAGCAGCCGTCGACCCCGATCGTCAGCAGGTCTACGAGACCGAGGACTTCCCGAACGGTCGCCTGTACCGGTTCACCCCCGACGCGTATCCCGACCTCACCGCCGGCCTTCTCGAAATCGCGGCGGTAGCCGACGACGGCACGGTGAGCTGGCTCGAGGTTCCCGATCCGACGGCGACCGATGCCTTCATCCGCGACCAGGTTCCCGAGTCGACGGCGTTCAACGGCGGCGAAGGCATTTGGTACCACGACGGATGGATCTTCTTCTCCACCAAGGGCGACAACACGATCCACGCGATCGATATCGAAAACAGCCGTCACGAACTTCTGTATCAGGCCGAGCAGGCCAACGTCGACGACGGAACCGCCGTGTTGTCCGGCGTCGACAACCTCACCGTCGACGGCGGCACCGGCGACATCTTCGTGGCCGAGGACGGCGGCAACATGGAAGTGGTCATCATCACCCCTGAAGGCGAGGTGGCTCCCTTCCTCCGGGTCCTCGACCAACCCGATTCCGAGCTCACCGGACCGGTGTTCAACCCCAACCGGGATCGCCTCTACGTCTCGAGCCAGCGAGGACCGTCGCTGCGCACGCTCGGCGATATCCGGCCCATCTTCGACGGAACCGATTTCAACGGCGGGGTCACCTACGAGATCTCCGGACCGTTCCGTGGCGCAGTCGTGCAAGAACCACCCGCGACGACCACGACGGCAGCACCTGCGACAACCGCCGCCCCGGCGACGACCTCAGCTCCGGGATCCACAGCGGCTGCGGACACCACCGTTCCGAGTCCTGTCACGACGATCGCCAATGCGACGGCGGAGTCCGACGACAGCGATGACGGTGGAAGCAACGGCCTTTTGATCGGTGGTGGCGTTGCGGTGGCCGCTGGCGTTGTCGGGCTTGCCGTCGCGATGCGCAACCGGGGCAGCAACGACGACGACGACGGCATCGATACCGACTCGTAGCTTTCGGCTCGTAGTTCCGGCTCGTAGTTTTGGGACTCACCCAGACGAATCGCCGGGGCGCCATCGGTCAGGTTCTCGTAATCCACACCGGTGTCGACCAGGCACGTTCGCCGTTGTCCTGGGTCACCCGGAGATAGACGAAGTTCTCTCCGGGATCGAGGTCGACGGTTTGCGTTGTCTCGATCAGCCCGGTCGTCGTTGAGATCGTCGCCACATCTTGGTTGTTGTGCACAACGGTCACGTCGACAACGTCGGTCTTGCCGATGACATATGCGGCGAGATCCACGGTCGCGCTGCCGGTGCTGAACGACTCGCCCATCCCATGGCCGTCGACGTCGACTTCGACGTAGATCCGGTCGACACTCGTTCCGTAGGTCCGGTAGTTCCACAGGGCGTCCCAGACCGCGTCGCGGGTCAGATCCGTCGTCCATACGGCGGCCAGGCCTCCGGGGTACCGGCCCCAAGCGGTACGCCCCGGCTTCGAGTCGTGATTGTCGCTCGCTGCGATGACACCGAACTTCCGACCTGCGGCCAGGCCACCCTGGAGGTACTTCGTCTGGTCCGTCGACGCCGCGTTCAGCGAACGGGGATTGCCGAAGTACTCATTTGTGCCATGCGCTGAATACACCTCGGCGAGTCGCACGATTCTGTCGTCCCAGATGCCGAAGGGATACAGCGGGTTCCCTCGGTTGTAGGTGAAGTGGTGCGGAACCGTGATCGCTTCATCGGACGCCGTGTTGTACTGGTTGTAGGTCCAATTCAGGAAGCCTGCATAGGTCGTTTGCCATTGCGAGATGTGTTCGGTGTCGTCGCTGCGGAAGTACAGGTTCATGTGGTCTCGCTGTGCTCCAGCTTCCTGGGCCAGCAGGGTGACGAACTCCCCCGGGTCGTGGTAGCTCTGCACGGCTGCGACGTTGGCCGCCCAGTCGAAGTTGCCGTGATCGGTCAAGGCGATGAAGTCCAAGGCCCCGACGTCTCGCCCGAACGCAAAGTACTGCTCTGCGTTCTCACCCAATCCATCGGAGATTCCCGTATGGCCGTGCAGATCTCCCCAGTAAAGGCGCTGCGCGGGTAGCGTGGCGTACGCCCGCAACGGGTTGCTTCTTCCTTCGAGGTTGCCGGCGTCGGCGGTGATACGGATTCGATGGTGGCCTTGGCTGTTCAGGACGATCTGGGTTGTCGCCATGCCGTCGGTGAGGGCGACCCCGCTCTGTAGCAGCGTTCCATTCTCGTCGTGCAGCGACACCGATCCCGAATAGTCGCTCGCCAGATTGAGGAATTGGTCCTCCGCCCGAATCACGAGGTCGACGGACTGCCCGATGGTGACTTGGGAGGGTGCGACCCCGGCGAAATGGGCGGCGGGGGCATGAACGATCCGTAGGGTCGGAGATTCGGCGATGGCGTCGAAGACCCCGTTCGCATCGTCATCGATGGTGATCCTGAGCTCCTGATCATTGATGCTGGAGGACCTGGGCACGTCGATCGCGTTGGCGTTGGACCCGAACGTGAAGACGACCTTGTCGCCCTCGACAAGCTCGCCGGATGTCACTCGCGCGATGGACAGCCAATGAAACTGAAAATCGCTGAACAGCCCAGGGGTGGTGTCGACAAACATGCCCTCCGGAACGGCGATGTGGCGCTCGACGTCGAGCACCGCGCCTCCGGTCGTCGTCGCGGCGACGTGGTTCTTCGCCAGCGGCGCGCTCACCTGCATTATCCACTCGGACGCGTGATGCATGCCGACGGCGATGCCGCCACCCGTCGTCACGCCCGACCCGAGCGTGACCTCGATGTCAAAGGTTGCCGATCCGCCGGCCACAATCGGGGCCGGGGCGATGAGTTGCGCTGTTGAATCGGCGAGCGGCACACAGGTGGGCGGGCCGGCGCCGAGTCCCTCCGACGCGGCCACGTACGTGGTGGAAAGCGTACCGATGTGCGAAACGGGCCCACCGATGACGCCGCTCCAATCACCGTCGTTGTCATAGGCCGTGACGGCGATGTTGTAGGTCTGTCCGCTGGTGAGGCCACCGAGTTCGCAGGCGATGGTCGGATGATCGATTTCGATGCTGGTCCCGTTGATATCGAGGTGGTAATAGTCGACGAAACCACCCTCATCCACATCGATTGCATCCGACCAACGGAGTACCAGATTGCCGCCAACCTGGTCAACCGAAACCGATTGGGATCCGGCGAAGTAGGGGACACATGCCGCAGCGACAAGCATCAGCACCAGCACAATCCCAAGTTTCGAAATGATCGCCGATCGATGCACTGCAATATCCTCCGCCAAGGAACCCAGGAGCAGGCTCCAAAGAGCAGCGTTTCACGAAAAGCACCAAAAGTCATACGGGATAGTTGTTGTCCCCATCTACAACTCGAACGGTCTCGACGGGCTGGTCCAAATGGGCGAATTTCCACGAGTGGGCTAGGTTCCGGCGCCACTTGGGCCGTGACACCCACGGTCCGGGTCGAGTGTTTACCTCGCAGGAATTCCGAAACATGCAGGCAAATCGTTACGGCGCCGATCGCACAAGCAGTCTCCGACCCACTCGAATGATTGCGGTACTCGCCG
>CBESNZ010000127.1:0-8711 GCA_965531045.1 uncultured Acidimicrobiales bacterium | reverse complement strand
AAACGACTACGTGTTCGGTGACGGTGGGATTGACAAAGTGAGGGGCGGCGGCGGCTCCGACAACCTCTTTGGCGGTCCTGCTATGGACTTCCTCCTCGGCGGCGCTGATGACGATACGCTCGACGGCGACGAGGGCCCTGACCGTTTACGGGCGGGCGCGGGCGACGACCTCGTACTGGGCCGAAAGGGTCGTGACGTGTTGTGGGGCGGACTCGGCGACGACCGGCTCATCGGCGGACCGAACCAGGACATCCTCAAAGGCGGCTCGGGGACTGACGATTGCAGCGACCTGCCCCGAGAGCCTCGTCCGGTCCTCCTTCAGTGCGAGTCACCGTAAATAGCGAAGTGGCACTGGCCCCGTAGTCCAGTGCCGCAGTGGCGGCTGGTAGCCCATAACCTCTATCAGCGTGAGCACCACCGACTACGCAACGTTTGGCCGCCTTCAGGTGGCCCACCCCTTGGCCGACTTCATAGCGGATGAGGCCGCACCGAAGAGCGGCGTGTCGGCCGACCAGGTGTGGGCCGGTCTCGAGGCAATCGCGGCCGAGCTCGGTCCGCGCAACCAGGAGTGCCTCGACAAACGCGATCGGATCCAAGCCGATATCGACGCCTGGTTGATTGCGAACCGCACCGACGCGGCGCCCGACTACGGCATCGACTCCGGCAAGTACATCGACTTCCTTCGCGAGCTCGGCTATGTCGACTACGACGCCAGCGATGTTGCGATCACCACGCAGAACGTCGACATCGAGATCGCCGCCAAGGCCGGCCCGCAGCTGGTGGTGCCGCTCGACAACGCCCGCTATGCGCTCAACGCCGCCAACGCCCGCTGGCGTAGCCTGTACGACGCGCTTTACGGCACCGACGCCCTCCCGGAAGGGGAAGGCGCAGCCAATGGCGATCGCTACAACCCCGTCCGCGGCGACGTCGTCGTGGCCTACTGCCGATCGTTCCTCGACCGCCACTTCGCCCTCGATCTCACCAGCCATCGCTTCGTGGTGCAGTACAGCATCGAAGGCGGAGAGTTGTACGCCACGGCGGGCGACGGTACCCGGGCCCGTTTGCTTCGCCCCGAACGTTTCATCGCCTACGAGGGAGACCCGGCCGATCCCACGCGCGTGTTGCTCCGAAAGAACGGTCTCGGGTGCGAACTGCGCTTCGGCGACGACACCGATGCCGGTCGCAAGGACCACGCGGGCATCGCCGACATCATCCTCGAGTCGGCGGTCACCACCATCATGGATTGCGAAGACTCGGTAGCCGCCGTCGATGTGCACGACAAGGTCGTGGTCTATCGCCACTGGCTGGGCCTCATGCTCGGAACCCTCACCGAGTCGTTCCGCAAGGGCGGTGAGGTCGTCGACCGATCGCTCGTCGGCAATCGCGACTACGTCGGTCCCGACGGCCAGCCGCACCAGGAGCATGGCCGCAGCCTCATGTTCGTGCGCAACGTCGGTCATCACCTCCGCACCGACGCCGTGTTGTTCGATGGCGAGCCGATCTTCGAAACCATGCTCGATGCGCTGGTCACCTCGTTGTGCGCCAAACACGACCTGCTCGGCAACGGCACCTACCGCAACAGCCGAACGGGTTCGATCTACATCGTGAAGCCGAAGCTGCACGGCCCCGAGGAAGTCGGGCTCGCTGTCGATCTCTTCGCCCGGGTCGAGGGCGTACTGGGGCTCGACGCCAACGCGCTCAAGATGGGCATCATGGACGAGGAGCGCCGCACCTCGATCGCACTCAAGCGTTGTATCGCCGCCGCCGCCGACCGACTGGTGTTCATCAACACCGGCTTCCTCGACCGCACCGGCGACGAGATCCACACCAGCATGGAGGCCGGCCCGGTCCTGCCGAAGGGCGAGATGAAGGGAGCCACGTGGCTGGGTTCCTACGAGAACTCCAACGTCGACACCGGCTTGGCGTGTGGCTTGCGGGGGAAGGCCCAGATCGGCAAGGGCATGTGGGCCCAGCCGTCGGAGATGGCCGAAATGCTCAAGACCAAGATCGCCCATCCGCGAGCGGGCGCCAACTGTGCCTGGGTTCCCTCTCCGACCGCCGCCACGCTGCACGCGTTGCACTACTTCCGCATCGACGTCGCCGACCTGCAACGGGATTTGGTGGGCCGCTCGCCGGGCACGGTCGAGGACATGTTGACCCTGCCGCTGCTCGACCGTCCGCTCACCGCAGCCGAGATCCAGTTCGAGCTCGACAACAACGTGCAGGGGATCCTCGGCTACGTCGTCCGCTGGGTCGGACAGGGCGTCGGGTGCTCAACCGTGCCCAACATGCACGACGTGGGTCTGATGGAAGATCTGGCGACATTGCGGATCTCCAGCCAGCACGTGGCCAATTGGCTCCATCACGGTTTGGTCACCGAGGACCAAGTGCGGGCCACGATGACCCGCATCGCCGCAGTGGTCGATCATCAGAACCACGGAGATGCACGATACCGACCGATGATTGACGACCTCGATGCCAGCATCCCGTTTCAGGCGGCGCTACGGTTGGTCCTCGACGGCCGCGATCAACCCAATGGCTACACCGAAGCCATCCTGCGGAAACACCGGAACATGGTCAAAACCGCCTGAAAACCGGGTTTCGGTACGGCCACCTGGCAATTTTTGTCTCGTTTCGCTAGTGTTCCGACATGTTGTCGGAACGGGTTTCAGCATATTTCGTAGTGTTGTGCATGATTGCAGCACTTCTCGTGGTGGCAACACCTCGGGTGGCCGGCGCAGTCGTACCGGGCGATGTGGTCATCAGCGAAATCATGTACGACCCCGAGTCGGACCAGGACGGCGACGAGTTCCTCGAGCTGTACAACCCCACCGGATCGGCGGTTGATCTCACCGGCGTGTGCGTCGACGGCATCGACTTCTGCTTCGGCCCCGGCGCTTCGATCGGCGCTGGTCAATACATCGTGCTTTCGCCCGATCCCGCTCGCACGCTGACCACGTACGGCGTTGCGGCGGCCGGTCAGTATGCCGGCGGGCTGAAGAACGGCGGCGAGACCCTCGAGGTGCTCGACGCCGCCAACAACGTGATCGATGTCGTCGACTACGACGACAACGCCCCGTGGCCGAAGACCCCGGACGGCCTCGGTCCGTCGCTCGAACTGATCGACCCCACACTCGACAACGACGACTGGTTGAACTGGGCGGCGTCCACCAGTGCTGCGGGCCATACTGCGGGGCAAGCGAATTCGGTGGCGAACAGTGGCCTCGGCCCGCGCATCACCAACCTCACGGGACCGGCGTCGCCGATCAACCCGGGACAACCCTCGTTGGTCACGGCCGATATCGACGACGCCACCTCGGTCACGCTCGAGTATCGCATCGACTGGCTTGCGACGCAGACGGTCGCGATGGTCGCCGTCGGGGCGAGCTATCAGGCCACGATCCCAGGTCAGAGCGCCGGCGATGTGGTTCGCTACCGGGTGCTCGCGAGCAACGCTGCGTCCACCAGCGCGGTGCCCCGCGTCGACGATTCGATCGTGTACGAAGGCGTCTTCGTGGCCGACACGCCGGTTGCGTCCCAGCTGCCGGTGCTCGACTGGCGAATTCCGCAAGCTGCGTATGACCGGCTGGTCAACGACCCCTTCTCCGAGCAGTTCGAGACCGCCGTGCTCGTCTACGACAACGTGGTGTACGACAACGTGCAGATGCGGGTGCGCGGCTCGAATTCCCGGAACGCACCCAAGGTGAGCTTCAAGGTCGAGATGCCCAAGGGTCACGATCTCGACTTCGGAACGAACCTGGCCGAACCGGTCGACGAATTCGCACTGCAGGCCGACTGGAGCGATCACAGCCACGCCCGCACCAACCTGGCGTGGGACAGCTACGACACGGCCGGTCTTCCCACGGCGCAGACCTTCAAGATCCGGGTGCAGCGCAATGGCGGATATCAGGGCCTGTACAGCTACCTCGACATCTACGACGGCACGTGGCGTGATCGGGAGGGCTACGACACCGGCGAGTTCTACAAGGCGCAGACCTCGGCGTTCGATCCCAATCAACCGCTCGAAGAGAACCGGTGGGACAAGAAGAGTCCCAAGGACGAAGACTACGCAACGCTGCTCACCTTGCTCGACGGGGTTGCCCGGCCCACGGCCGCCGCACGGGGTGACTACGTCCTCGAGAGCTTCGACGTGCCCAAGCTGGTCAACTACGCAGCGGTCACGTCCATCATCGAACACGTCGATTCGTCGTCGAAGAACTTCTATGTCTATTTCGACACCGAAGGCACCCGGCGGTGGGAGATGATCCCCTGGGATCTCAACCACACCTTTGGCGATCCGTGTTGCTCGGTCGTGACCGACTTCATCACGCCTGCCGACCCGGCCGACAAGACCAACGACATCCTCGACGCCGCATTCGACTCGCCGGTCTTCGTCGACATGTACTTCCGTCGGCTGCGCACGCTCATCGACGAGCTCTTGGCGACCGGACGTTACGAGACCCTGCTCGACGATCTGTTGGCGACGTATCAATTCAATGAGGGAGCGCTCGACTATGCGGCCTGGCCGCATCCAAACCAGGTCGCCGGCGGTCGAAACGCCTTGCGAACCGCATTCGCCGAGCGTCGTGCCGAGTACGCGGCAGCTGCCGAGGTGCCGTCGAGCCAGGGAGTCGCGGTCAGTGCCTCGATCGCGGCGGTCGAACCCGTCGGCGACGACGCCGAGTTCATCGAGCTCACCACCACGGTGGCGTCCGGGGTCGACATCAGCGGCTGGACGATTCCAGAGCTCGGCTTCACACTGCAGCCCGGATCGGTCCTGGCCTCTGGCACCTCCAGCTACGTCGTCGGAGACGACGTCACCTATCGGTCGACCCATGGCGCGACCGACGTGGTGCTCGGCCAGTACGGCGGCGGGCTCGATGACGGGAGTGGAACCATCACGCTCCGTCGGCCCAACGGCTCGATCGCGGCGTCGTTCACCTACGGAGGGCCGGGCGACACACCGCCCGACACCGTGCTCACCAGCCCGTCAGCAGGCGCCACCGTCACCAGTACGACGGTCACGCTGGCCGGCTCGGCCGTCGACGACAACGCCGTGGGGGCAGTGGTCGTGTTGGTGCGCAATGTCGTCACCAACGAGCTGCTGCAAAGCGACGGTTCCTTTGGTGGGTTTGGGGGTGCGGCGTTCTTGCTCGCCACGCTCAGCAACCAGCAGGGTGGCACGGCCGACTGGTCCTACCAGGCCAGTCTGCCCGACGGCTCCTATCAGGTGTATGCGCTTGCGGTTGACACAACGTTCCAGTTCGACCCCTCTGCGGCCGTGCGCACGTTTGCGGTGAATACGGCGGGTGGGCCCGATGTGGTCGATCCGGATGGTTCGATCGTTTCGCCGACGGCGTTTCAGTCGGTGGGATCGCCGGTGTCGATCGTGGGTGAGGCGACGGACAACGTGGGTGTGGTGCGGGTGGCGGTTGCGATCCGTGACCGGGGCACGGATCTGTGGTTGCAGTCGAACGGCTCGTTTGGAGCGTGGGTGCAGCTCGATGCGTCGATCAGCGGCCCGCCGGCCGCCGTTGATTGGGACTTTGTGGCGGCGTTGCCGGCTGGCAATTTCGAGGTCATCACCTACGTCTGGGACGCGGCCGGAAACCGCGACCTCACCAAAGCCCGAGTGAAGTTCACAGTCACCTAGATCAGATGTACAGCGGGGCGGAAATGCAGAAACCAGGAATGAAGAAGCGGCTCACCATCGCGCTGGTGATGGGGCTGCTCGCGGCGACGACCGTGCACGCCGCTCCGGCGGCAGCGGCTCCAAGCGACGTCAAGATCAGCGAGATCATGTATCACCCGGGCTCCGACGACGACGCCGAGGAGTTCCTCGAACTCCGTAACGTCGGTGCGACGGCCGTGGATCTCTCCGGGTGGTGCGTCGACGGCATCAGCTTCTGCTTCGCCCCCGGTTCGGCAATCGCCGCCGGGGGTTTCGTCGTGTTATCACCCGACGCGGCGGCATTCGCTGCGACCTACGGCGGCGCACCGTTTGCGATCTACGAAGGCGGCCTGAAGAACGGCGGCGAGACCGTCGAGCTCCTCGATGGCGCGGGCAGCACGGTCGACGTCGTGTCCTATGACGATTCCCATCCGTGGGCGATTACGCCCGACGAGGGCGGACCGAGCCTCGAGCGCATCTCGATGGACTCGGGCGCCGACGATCCGTGGAATTGGGCGGCCGCTACCAATGCTGCTGGCCACACGGTCGGTGCGATCAACAGCGTCGATGCCGCAACGCAACCTCCGAGCCTCGACAACATCACGGCTACGCCTGCCGATCCCACGCCCGGCCAAAGCATCGTCGTCGAGGTCGACGCAACAAACGTCACTTCGACCCCGGTGCTTCGCTTCCAGGTCGGATTCGGCGCCGAGCAGAGCATTCCGATGGCCTCGATCGGTGGTGTCCGCTATCGGGCCACCATCCCCGGCCAGAGCGCGGCGTCGCTGATTCGGTATCGGGTGACCAGCACCGGTTCGTTCGACCATAGCAACCCTCGCACCGACGACTCGCGTGTGTACCTCGGCGTCGTGGTGACCGATCCGAACCTCGATGCCGAACTCCCGGTGTTCGAATGGTTCATGGACGACGTCGACTACGACGCAATGCTCGCGGACCATCGTTACGACAACGTGCAGCTCCCGGCGGTCGTGGCCTACGACGGCGTGGTCCACGACGGCGTGACGGTTCGGGTTCGAGGTGACAGTAGCCGTGACCTGCCGAAGGTTTCGGTCAACGTGGTCTTCCCGAAGAACCACCTGTTCGAGATGCCTGGTCTGCTCTCGAACGAGGTCGATCGCTTTGCGCTGAACGCGCTGGCGCAGACGTCGCGCGACCCGATCACGTTGCCGGTGGCGTGGCGGTTCCAGACCGCGGCCACCGATACCAATCGCGACTATGTCTCGCTCCACGTGCGCAAGAACGGCGTATTCCAGGGGCTGTACGGCTACGTCGAATCGACCGACGACAAGTGGCGTGAACGCATCGGACTCGACGACATCGAGCTCTACAAGCCGAATCGCCCGTGGCGTCCGGGGGCACCGATCGAGGTGCGTTTCGACAAGGAAAACCCCGACGACGGCGATTACACCAACCTCCTGGCCATGCTCGACGTCGTCGCCGGCGGTGATCACGATGCGCTGTTCGACACGTTCGACATCCCGCAGATGGTGAACTTCGCCGCATTGGAAACGCTGCTGCGCAACGAGGGCGGCTCGTCGAAGAACTTCCTCATCGGACGCAATCCCGACACGAATCGCTGGATGGGTTTTCTCTGGGACGTCAACAACACGTTCAAGTGCTCGTGCGACCTCGTCCCGCCGCTTACCAATGAGATCCTGGGCGCGCTCATCGCCGATCCAGAGTTCCGGGAGATGCACGACCGTCGGGTTCGAACGCTGCTCGACGAGTACCTCTACTCGGGGGTCTGGGAGCAATGGATGCTCGACGCGTTCGCCGAGGTGAACGCGACGCGGGCACTCGACGACGCCCTCTGGAGCAACGGCACGGCGCAGGACGCGCTCGACCAGCTCGTCGGTCGCATCGAGAACAAGTACGAGCCGTTCTACGTCGACGCGCCGCCCATCCCGCCATCGGCATCGGGTGCGACGCCGGTCGTCATCAGCGAAATCCACGCCGATCCCGCAGCCGGCGACGATGCCGAGTTCCTCGAGCTCACCAACACGTCGACCACCGAGTCCATCGATGTCTCCGGCTGGGCACTGGCCGATGGGATCGACATGACACTCGCGGCCGGAACCGTGCTCCTGCCCGGCCAAGCAGCGGTCGTCGTCAAGGATGCACCCACGTTCTTGGTCGAGAGTGGTTCCGGACTCACGGTGCTCGGCACCTACGGCGGCAAACTGAGCTCTGGTGGCGAGCTGGTGACGCTGTCCACCTCCGGGGGCGTCGAAGTCGATCGGGTCGATTGGTCGGCTGCCGGATTCCCGTCGACCGACGCATCGTCGTCGCTCGAATTGGTCAACCTGAGTGCCGACAACGCCATCGGAGCAAACTGGCAGCCGTCCGCGAACGCAGGCGGTTCCCCGGCCGGCCCGAATGGCGGCGGTGGGGGAGATGCCCCGCCGGACACCACGCTTGTCAGCCCGGCCGCCGCAAGTACCGTCGCCGGACCGGCGGTCGTTCTTTCGGGAGCGGCCACCGACGATGATTCCGTCGGCGCCGTGGTAGTGCTCGTACTCGACAACGCGAGCGGCCAGCTCCTGCAGCGAAACGGTACGTTCGGGGGCTTCGGCGGTGAGGCATTCTTGCTGGCTTCGCTCAGCAACAACCAGGGAACGTCAGCCGACTGGTCGCTGACCGTCGCAGTGCCCGACGGTGATTATCAGGCCTTTGCGCTGGCGGTCGACGCCGGCTTCCAGTTCGACCCGACCGCTGCCGCCAGCGCCTTCGTGGTTTCGACCGGCGGCCCCGACACGATCGCGCCGGATGGCACGATCGTGTCGCCGCTCGAGAACCAAACGGTCACCGCGCCGCTGACGATCGTCGGCTCGGCCACCGACAACGTCGGCGTCGATCGGGTCGCCGTTGCCATCCGCGATCGGGACACCGACCTCTGGTTGCGCCCGGACGCCACGTTCGGGGCATGGACCCGGCTCGACGCCGATCTCAGCGGCCCGCCCCAGGATGTCACCTGGACCTTTGCGGTCGATCTAGCGGCGGGGAGCTACGAGGTCGTAAA
>CBESNZ010000126.1:0-8779 GCA_965531045.1 uncultured Acidimicrobiales bacterium | reverse complement strand
CGCTCCATCCACCACCTTCAGGCGCTTGCGCCCACGCTGCGCAAGCGCGCGAACCGACAAGACGGAGCGCATGAAGGGCGTGGGTTCGACAGCGATCACGTTCGCCCCGGTCTTGAGTGCGGCGACCACCCCAGCACCCATGCCGGCGCCGATGTCGAGCACGCGTTCACCACGTTTCGGGTCGACGAGTCCGATGACTGCGGCGTTGACGTCGGAGCGCCACATCTTCGGGGCGTGTCGCAGATAACGCAACACGCCTTTGATGCCCTGATCAGCCTCGTGACCGTGATGGTGCTGCTCGTGATCCGGTTGCTCGTGATCCTGGTTCGTCATGTAGGTCGGTCTAGTCGGAAATCCGGCGACCTCCACGCAGCGCACTCGCAGCACCCCCAGAAGATTCGCTAGCTTCGCGCTGTGTACCAACAGCTGCTCTCGCCGGTCTCCATAGGGTCGATGACCCTCCGCAATCGGCTTGTGATGGCCTCGATGGGCGTCGAAATCGTCGGCGATGACGGCAAGGCAAACGAAGGCATCATCGCCTACTACGAAGAGCGCGCCCGCGGCGGTGTTGGCCTCATCATTACCGAGGTGTGTGCAATGGACTGGCCCCGCGGTGCAAACTCGCTGCACCAGTTGGGCCTATCGAGCGACGACTTCATACCCGGTCTTCGCCAACTCACCGACCGGGTGCACGCCCACGACGGCAAGATCGCCATCCAACTCGTCCAACACGGCAAGGTGTCACGCGTCGACATCAAGGAAGGACGCGATGTATTGGTGCCGTCCATTCCGGACTGGCACGGCTCGTACGACATGATCGGCGACCTCACCGCCGAAGAGCTGGCGATGATGGCAGCCGCCAACGGCGATGGCGGGTCCCGCCAGAAGGCGATGACCACCGACGACATCGCCGAAGTCACCGACAAGTTCGCCGACGCTGCACGCCGAGCCCGCGACGCCGGCTTCGACGGCGTCGAGATCCACGGAGCACACGGCTACCTGTTGTCGGGATTCTTGTCGAAAGCCTGGAACAAGCGAGACGACGAATATGGCGGCTCGATCGAAAACCGGTCGCGTTTCCTGGTCGAGGTCATCGAGGCCTCCCGCGCCGCCGTGAACGACGAAATTCCCATCTGGTGTCGCCTCGACGCCCGTGAATACCGGACGCCCGATGGCATCGAGTTCTCCGATTGCCGCGTTACCGCGCGGCTCGCCCAGGAAGCGGGAGCGGCGGCCATCCACCTCAGTGCATACGGCGACAGCACGTCGGCGTCGGCGTTCACCGAGGGGACCCTCCCCCACACCGAGGCCAGCCACGCCGACCTGTCCGCACAGCTGAAGACCGACCTGCGGGTGCCCGTCATCGGCGTCGGTCGCATTCGACCCGAAGTCGGCAATCAAATGATCATCGATGGCAAAGCCGACCTCATCGCCATGGGTCGGCAGATGCTCGCCGACCCGGAAACCGCGAAGAAGTTGGTCGAACAACGGCCCGACGACATCCGACCGTGCATCAATTGTTACGTCTGCGTCGCCTCGCCGTTCTTCGATCGTCGGGTGGGTTGCGCGGTCAATCCCGTGGTCTCGAACGAGGTCGAACTCGCCGGCGCCGATCGCACCAAGGCCTCGGCCACCAAGCGGGTGGTTGTCGTCGGCGGTGGCCCCGCTGGCATGGAGGCGGCTCGGGTCGCTGCTTCCCGAGGGCATGCGGTCACGCTGTTCGAAGCGTCGGCGCAGCTCGGCGGCGCGCTTCGTTTCGCCGCGCTGGTCTACGAACCCAATCGACGCTTGTTGCGCTGGCTCACGCAACAGATGGAGGTGCTGGGCGTGGACGTGCAGCTCAAGACCCCAGCCGATCCGGCTCTCCTCGCTTCCCTGCAACCCGATGCGATCATCGTGGCCACCGGTGGTGCCCGCGAGCGGTCGACGATTCCCGGAGCAGAACTGGCCCACGTCGTCGATGGCGATGACCTTCGAAAGGTGCTTACCGGCTCCGGCGACGGCGACGCCAAGAAGATCCCATTGCTGGGACGGGTCGCCGCAGTTGCGGGCCGGACCTTGCGCCTCACCGAAGACCCCGAGCGACTCGCCAAACTCACCAAGTACTACATGCCGGTTGGCAAGCGCGTCACCATTGTCGGCGGCGGACTGGTCGGGATCGAAATGGCCGAGTTTCTCGTCGAGCGCGACCGCGAAGTCACCGTGCTCGAGGCCGGGCCCACGATGGCGGTGCAAATGGCGCACCCGAGGCGTTGGCGGGTATTGGCCGACCTACGCGAGCACGGATCGACATTGATCACCGGCGCCAAGATCACGAAGATCACCGACGAAGCGGTGCACTACCACCTCGACGATGACGTTCCGCTCCGCATCGAAACCGACTCCGTCGTCATCGCCACCGGACTCGTCGGCAACCCGAATCTCGGCCAGTGGAAGCCGGTCGCGGGTGTCGAACCGAGCGTCATTGGCGACGCGACGGGCATCGGCTACATCGAAGGCGCCATGCACGAGGGATTTCACGCCGGCCTGGCGGTCGGCTAGGGGCCTGGCGCCGGCGAGGCCCTGCCTTGCCTTGTCTCGGGCGAAGTGGCACCCTCGTCGCACAGCCCCACCCCAACCGAGCCTTGATCACGATGCAGCCCTTCTTTGACGCAACGCCGCTTCTCGGCGACGACGACGCCCTGCGCACCCGGTTCGACCAAGACGGGTACCTCTTTGTGCGCGGCGCTGCCGACCGGGCAGCGATCGAGCGACTCCACATCGACACCACCGACATCCTGGCTGATCTCGGATGGTTCCACCCCGACACAGACCCGCTGGACGCCATCTCGAACCGGGTCCCCACGGTCGAAGGGGAACACGATTACTTCGCGGCCTACGACCGCATTCAACGCCTCGAGAGCTTTCACCGGCTCCCCCACACCGACGGCGTGCTCGGTCTCATGCGCAAGGTGCTCGGCGAATCAGCGTGGCCGCATCCCCTCTCGGTCATGCGGCTGGTGTTTCCCGACAACGAGCAATGGGCGACGCCCCCGCATCAGGACTATCCGAACAATCAGGGAACGCCCGATCTCATCGCCTGCTGGATGCCGCTTCACGATTGCCCCGCTGAACGTGGCTCGCTGAGCATCCTCGCCGGCTCTCACCGGTTTGGCGTGTTGCCACTCGAATTCTCGCTCGGCGCCGGCAACGCCACGGCTTTCCTCGATGAGCGCATGGCGGCCCTCGATTGGGTGGGCGGCGACTTTGCTGTCGGCGATGCGGTGATTTTCGGCAGCCATACCGTGCACCGCTCGCTTCCCAACGCAAGCCGGCAGATGCGATTGTCGGCCGATTACCGATTCCAGCGCGAGAACGAACCACTGACCGAAGGCTGCCTCGGTACCCACTTCGGCCGGGTGTCGTGGGACGAGGTGTATCAAGGCTGGACCTCCACCGATCTCATCCGATACTGGGAGAACAAGGAGTTCGAAATCGTCGAGTGGGACGACTCGATGCACGATTTTGCAACACCTATCTCCGACCACATTCGCGAACGGATGGTCTACGACCTCGGCCGATTGAGCTTGGGCGAGTCAAAGGGGTGGGACCCGGTCGCCGACCTCGACGAACTGCGCCAACAGGTGACCGCCGATCTTCGTGCTCACGCCGCGCAGCAACACAACGTCACCGGCGGCGACGCCATCGGTGGTGGCGACAGTGCCGAGGGCGAACCGTCGCCACCCGCACCATGATCCCGTGCCAAACGGCGCCCGCAGGTCAAGAAAGTAGCGCTCGCTAGTGTTTCCATTCTGGGATCTCGTCGTCGCCCCGCTCCTCGTGGCCTCCAAGGCCAAGCGCATCGTCGAAATCGGTGCGCTGAACGGCGACAACACGCAGCTGATGCTCGATCGACTCGGACCCGATGTCGAGCTTCATGTCATCGATCCGGTCCCCAACTTCGACCCGGCAGATCATGAGACACGATTCGCCGGCCAATATGTCTTTCACCGCGACCTCAGTCTTGCGGCGCTTCCAGGGTTACCGGCCATGGATGCAGCGCTCATCGACGGGGATCACAATTGGTTCACGGTCCTGAACGAATGTCGGCTGCTCGCCGAAGTTGCCCGCGATGCTGGTCAACCGATGCCCCTGATGATCCTCCACGACGTCGGCTGGCCATACGGACGACGCGATCTCTACTACGACCCGTCCAACATTCCCGACGACATGCGCCAACCTGATGCCCGCCGGGGCATCGCCCTGCACAAATCCGAGCTCGTCAACGGGGGCATGAACCGAACGCTGCACAATGCGCGACACCTCGGCGGGCCGCGCAACGGCGTCATGACCGGCCTCGAAGATTTCATCGCCGCGCACGACCGCCCGATTCGCCTCGTTCACCTTCCGCTGTACTACGGGTTGGCGATCATTGCGGAACACGAGCAGCTCGCCACCAGCCCCGAGCTTGCGGCTATTTTCGATCAGCTCGAATCGGCCGACGGCCGTCTCGCCCAGATCGAGCTGGGCGAACAGATTCGTCTCAAGGACAAAGTCCTCGAGGAGAACCTCGCCTTCGCCCGAGCGGCCCAGTTGCGGCGGGCAAACGATCGCTACCTCAACAACCTCAAGTCCTCATTGCTCGGCGAACTCGACCGTGACAACGAACTGCGCCTCCGCTACGCGCTCACCTGCGCGGAAAACGGGCAGGCGCCATTCGGCCCGGCGCTGCGCGACCCTCGCCGCTATCTCTTCAAGGACATCGATACGACCGACACGCTGCATCGGGTGGGCAACCAGCCGGACGGCGACGACAGCAAGCACTTCCCGACGCTGGCGATGGGACGGACTCGCCTCGATGCGATACACGAGCAGCTCGACGAGCTTCGGGCGCACAAGGTGCTCGGCGATCTCGTCGACGTCGGCGTGGGCCGCGGGGGGTGCGGCGTGTTCTTTCGCGGCTACCTGAGCGCCTACGAGATAACGAATCGCACCGTGTGGTCGATCGACGAGTTTCGTGGTGTACGTCCCGAGGCGGACGCCATACCGAACCCCGAGACGGCCGATCCGTCGCTGGGCACCGACCTCAACAACGTCCGCGAGTTGTTCCACGCGTACGGGCTCCTCGACGATCAGGTGACGTTCGTGCAGGGCGATCCCACCACGACGATCGACGCTCTCGACATCGAGGCGATCGCGCTGCTGCGTCTCGGCTGGCAGGCCACCGAACACGTCGAGATGACGCTCACTCGCCTCTACGGCGCTGTGTCCACCGGCGGCGTGGTGATCGTGGAGAATCTCCCCGCGACCGCCGAGGCGGTCAATCGGTTTCGAGCGCAGCACGGCATTGTCGACCCACTCGTCACCATCGACGACTCGACCGCGATATGGATCAAATCCGGCGAACTCTCCGTCGACGACGCGGAGCGCACCTCGATCGCAACTCGACGACCGAATGTCCCGCGTCGCATTCGCTCCAAGCCGGTCGACTTGTCCATCGTCATCGTCCTCTACCGAATGCGACGAGAGGCAGCCCGCTCGCTTCGGGCGCTGTCGCGGTCGTACCAACGGAATCTCGACGACGTCAACTACGAAGTCCTCGTCGTCGACAACGGCTCCCCCGCGGGCGAATCGGTCACCGCCGACTGGGTCGCGAGCTTCGGGCCCGAGTTCCGGCTGCTCGAGATGGGCGACGATGCCACTCCATCGCCGACACGGGCTCTGAATCGTGGCGCTGCGGAGTCCCGGGGCCAACTCGTTGGCCTGATGATCGATGGAGCACACATCGTGACACCTGGGGTGCTCAGCGGCGCGCTGGCTGCGCAGCGCGCATACGGCGATTCCGTCGTCCTGACCCAACAATGGTTCCTCGGCCCCGGCCACCAACAGGCAGCTGTGGCCAACGGCTATGACCAAGACGTAGAGGACGGCCTGCTGGACGTCATCGAATGGCCCGCAGATGGCTATCGGCTGTTCGAGATCGGCCACTTCACGCAGGATCGCGACTGGTTCGATGCGATCAGCGAGAGCAACTGCATCTTCGCCCCGCGCTCCTCGCTGGCCCAGATCGGCGCGTTCGACGACGCGTTCGATTCGCCCGGTGGAGGCTTCGCCAACCTCGACACCTTCGAGCGCTTGGCATCGAGCCCCGATCTCACAACGGTCTCCCTGCTCGGCGAAGGCTCGTTCCATCAGGTACACGGCGGCACGACCTCGAACGCCACCGACGTCACCGGTCTTGCCCAGAACATCGAGACCTACAACGAACAGTACGAGAAGCTGCGCGGAAACCCGTTTCGCGGACCGGTCACCGAGATGCGGTACATCGGATCGTTGCCCCACAACGCGCTCCAGACGCGCGCCCGATATCGGACGGCCAAGGCCTTCCAGGTTGCGCGCTCGCTTCGGCCCGGGGCGCCCACCGAGCCGACGACGATTGCCGATAGCCAACGTACGGCATTCATCGATGCCTACTGGCACAGCCTCGCGTGGCAATCGACGAGTTGGATGGGCGTGCCCGCACCGATGGCGGCCACCGACCTGGTCGCCTACCAAGTGCTCCTCCACCGGGTGCAGCCAGATTGGATCATCGACCTCACCACGTCCGACCGCGGCCGGGCATTCTTCTTCGCCAACCTGTGCGAGCAGATAGGCCACGGCCGGGTCCTCTCCATCGCCCAGAGCGACCGCGAAGACGCGCCCGTACACGATCGATTGCAGCTCCTCACCGGCGACGCGGTGGATGAAGCCGTCCGCCGCCAGGTGACCGACATCGTGGGCGACCGTCCGAAGGGGTTCGTCGTCCATGGCGCACACGACCGAGCGGGCCGCACAATCGCCGAATTCAACGCTTACCGCGACCTCGTCAGCATCGGGTCCTACGCTGTTGTCGAGCGGACGATCATCAACGGCCATCCGGTCTGGCCAGAGTTCGGACCCGGCCCCACCGAGGCGCTGTCGGTGATCGTGCCGGAGAACCGCGACTTCATGCCCGACCCCGACGCCGAGCGGTACGGTTTCTCCTTTCACGGTGGCGGTTTCCTGCGCCGCCACTCGTAGTCATGGCGCAGACTCGATCGACCGACGGATCCGACGAGACTCCCGGGCTTCGCCTGCCCGACGGGCTCGAGTATGTGCGGACCGCCGAATTCGACCAGGACTCTGTCCCTGCCGGACTACTTCGAGCCCATCGGGTTGCGACCAACACCTGGGGCCACCTCGTGGTTACCCAGGGCGCCTTGGCGTTCACCTTCGAAGACGACCCGGCCCCGCCGCGTCGCCTCGAATCCGGCGACACCCAGCCGATCCCACCCGATCGAATGCACCACGTCATCCTGCTCGGCGACGTTTCCTTCGGCATCGAGTTCTACCGCTCACCGAGCGCGTAACGACGAGGCGCGACCTATCGGCCGGTGAAGTTCGCGTCGCGCTTCTCGATCCAAGCCATCCCGGCTTCGAGCACGTCGTCGGTCGAAAAGTTGAGCGTCTGGGATCGGCCCTCGTCCCGAACCGCCTGCTCCATGGACACCGCGAAAGCATTGTTGAGCATGGACTTCGACAGGCTCAGTGCCTGGGTGGGTCCCGAAGCGAGGCGCGTGGCCCAATCGTCGACGAACGCATCGAGCTCATCGGCAGGGACAACACGATTCACCACCCCCATCTCGGCCGCCTGATGCGCGTCGATGACCTCGGCCAGCAACACCAACTCCTTGGCCTTGTGCAGCCCGACGAGCCTCGGCAGGAGCCACGAACCCCCTCCATCGATCGACAGTCCACGCCGAGCGAAAATCTCCGAGAAACGCGACCGATCGGAAGCGACGATCAGGTCGCAACCCAACGCCAGATTCATGCCGGCTCCGGCCGCGATGCCATCGACCTTCGCGATGGTTGGCACCGGCATGTCGTGCAACCTGACGATGCACTCGCCGACTCGACGCATCGATTGCAGCCCTGACATGCGGGCGGCAGTGCCACCATCGTTGCTGTTGCTCATACCGGAGACGTCGGCCCCGGAACAGAAGTCACCGCCCGCTCCCGTGAGGATGACCGCACGAACCGCGTCATCGTAGGAGAGGTCCTGGAGCATCTGCGCAAGAGCATCCCAGCCGCCGGCCGGCATCGCGTTCTTCACCTGTGGGCGATTGAGCGTGATCGTCGCGATGGCACCGTCACGGTGCAGCAGAATGTCGTCGGGTGCAGCGGAAGTCATACCGAGACACTAGATCTCCGCCCTTCTCGACCCGCAACGCTCAACTCGGGAACGACCGATCGCGGTCGACACCGAGGTACAGACCAGCGGCGCTCACCATGAATCCACCTGCCGCCAGCCACACGGTCGGAACCGACCAGACCGATGCCAGAGGCACCAACGACACCGCGCCGAGAAACGCCCCGAGCTGCATCGACAGCGATTGCGCAGAGATCATCGTCGTGCGCTCCGAGGGTCCGACCTGTTTGTGCAGAACGGTGCGGGCGACAGGATGGGCCATGCCGAGCAAGGCGTAGAGCCCAACCATCCCCGCCGCCGTTGGGCCCACCGTCGTTGCGACCGACATCAACAGAAAGCACCCTCCCTGCGAAAGCACGACGACGAACAAGAACCGACCGGCCTTCCAGCCGAGTTGTCCTCTCAGCCGTGGACCGACCGCAGCGCCGAACGCACTGGCGCCGAAGCTCGCCGCGAGCAACACACCCAGTACCGCAGTCGTCGAATCGCGCCCGTCCAACAGATCGTCGAATCGGACCTGAAACAGGTTCTCGATGCTGATGAGGGCCACTCCCACCGCCATCCCGGCTATCA
>CBESNZ010000125.1:0-8779 GCA_965531045.1 uncultured Acidimicrobiales bacterium | reverse complement strand
TCACCGCGGGGTCGTTGTTGATGACCTCGAGGGCACCCGCCATGACGTCGGCATTGGCGCCGCCGCCGATATCGAGGAAATTGGCAGGCTTGCCACCGACCTGGTTGACGACGTCGACCGTGCTCATGGCGAGCCCTGCGCCGTTGGCGATGACGCCGACGCTGCCTTCGAGACCGACGTATTGCAGGCCCTTCGCGTGGGCTGCTTCCTCGCGCTCATCGCGAGGTTGGGTTTCGTCGTACTGGCTGTAGTCGTCGTGGCGGAACTCGGCGTTGCCATCGAGCGTGACCTTGGCGTCGAGCACGTGCACCACACCCTCGGGAGTGAGGATGAGCGGGTTGATCTCGCACAAGTCGGCATCGCCCTCGGTGTAGGCGGTGTAGAGCTTCAACAAGATGTCGACGGCGCCGTCGTTGGCTTTGGGGTTGAGGTTCGCCCCCTCGACCCAGGCCCGGCACACCTCTTCGGTCAAACCATCGACCGGGTCGATCCACACCTTCGAAATGGCCTCGGGGTTTTCTTCGGCGACGGTTTCGATCTCGACGCCGCCCTCGGCGCTGAGCATGCCGAGGTGCTTCTTCCGGCTGCGATCGAGGGTGAAGCTCGCGTAGTACTCCTCTGCGATGTCGGACGCCTTCTCGATCCAAACCCGCTTGACGATGTGGCCCTTGATGTCGAGGCCGAAGATGTTCCCGGCGTGCTCGCGGACATCGTCGATGGTCGCGGCGAACTTGACGCCGCCGGCCTTCCCACGGCCACCGGCATGGACTTGCGCCTTGACCATGACCGGCGTGCCGAGTCGCTCGGCGTGAGCCACGGCTTCATCGACATCGAACGCAATGGCTCCCTCGGAAATGGGCATCCCATATCGAGCGAAGAATTGCTTTCCTTGGTATTCGAAAAGATCCACCGATTAGCCTCCGGCGTGGTCTTGTGAGTTGTCTGCGGCGATACTAGGCGGCCTGCCTCCCGACTCCCCTAGTGGGCCAAGAATCATGCCAGTTGCCAAAGGACCAGACGCAAAGAGCGCGGTAATCGTCGGCCTCGCCGGGGTGTTGATCGCCGTCGCGATAGCGGCGCTGGTGCTCTGGGCCTCGGGTTCGAGCGACGATGTCATTCCCAAGCTTGGCGACGATGTCTTCGACGCCGGCGTCATCGGTCGCATCAGCGAAGAAATCGGTCGAAACGGTCCGCTGTTCTACCCCGATCCCACCGAGCGCGGTCGCGATATCTGGCTCACCCACCTCGGCACCGACCCCGAGCGGGAATGGCATGCCTTCGAAGCGCTCGTACCCGGAGCTGCCGACGGCTGTTTGGCCGACTGGGACCGTGACAAGAGCAAGTTCTTCAATCAATGCGATCCTACGGAGACGTTTCCGCCCGATGGCCGAGGGCTCACGTCCCTCTCGGTCGAGATCGAAGAGGGCCACGTGATCGTCGACGTCGCGGGGGTGCGCGATCAACCCGTCGACACCAGCGCCGGTTAGCTCTGGTTGAGCCGCTCGGCCAACTGACCGGACAGGCTCTGCAACCCGGTCAGTACCTCGGCTCGTTGCGTTTCGGCCAGATCGCCGAGATCCTGATCGAATCGGGCGACCACGCGATCGAGCACCTCTTCGGCCATCGTCAAACCGGCCGGCGTCAGCTCGACCAATGAACGGCGGCCGTCTTCGGGATCGGTGATCCGGGTGACGTATCCCTGCGCCAACAAGCGCTGGAGCGTCTTGGTGGTACCACCGGAGGTCTGCACGAGTCGGCCCGACAACTCGCCCGCCGACAACCGGTGCGGCGCGCCGTGCAGCCACAAACTCGCCAGGACGCCATAGTCGGAGGTCCCCAACCCGTCGGGAGCGAGCGCGTCATGCAGCCAAGCTTCGAGCTGGCGACCGGTGAGGTAGGCCCAAACCAGCATCATGAATGGCGTGCGACGTTCCTCGGCCACTCGCGCGAATACCTGGTCGAACGCCTCGCCATAACCTTCAGCATCGGGCAACGACATGCCGGTCAGTATAGGAACCGGGTCCGAGACGGCAGCAGCGGGCGAGATCAGATCTTCTCGAGCGGCGCCCAGCTGAGGAGCAGGTGCTTCTCGCCGATGGCCGGAAACCGCACCCGGGCTTCGGTCTTGTCGCCGACGCCGGAGATGTCGATGATCACGCCTTCGCCCCACTTCTTGTGCCGGACGTCGTCGCCAATCCGCAGGCCCAACTCATCGGCGCCGGAGGGTGTCGGGCCGGTGGGGCGTAGAGCGGCATCGATCCGGTCTTCGCGATGCGCGGCACGCGAACTCGACGAGCCGTAGCCGGATCCCGAGCCGGACGACGAGTAGCCACCGCTTCCGTAGGTGGACGAGCGTCGTCGTTCGCGGGTGTTCCGGCTGCCCTCCGCCTCGCGCGTGAGCGCTGCGGGGATCTCGTCGAGGAACCGACTCGGCGGGTTGTACTGCGTGGTGCCATGCAACATTCGGCTCCACGCATGGGTGAGGTGCAAGCGCTGCTGGGCGCGAGTGATGCCGACGTAGGCGAGGCGTCGCTCTTCTTCGAGTTCGTCGGGTTCACCGATGGAGCGCATGTGAGGGAAGACGCCGTCTTCGAGCCCCATCACGAACACCACGGGGAACTCGAGACCCTTGGCCGAGTGCAAGGTCATCAACACGACCTGCGACTCGTCGTCGTCGAGTGCGTCGGTGTCGGCGGTGAGGCTGGTGGATTCGAGGAACTGTTCGACGGTTTCGAAGTCGCGGGCGACACCGATCAGCTCGCCGAGGTTCTCGAGCCGGCCTTCGGACTCGATCGAGTGCTCCTCTTGCAGTTCGGCGACGTAGCCGGTGCGATCGAGGATGGCCTCGAGGAGCTCGGCCGGTGGGCCGCTGGTGAGTTCGGTGAGCTCGTCGAGCAAGACGAGGAACGTGTCGATGCCGCGCACAGCGCGACCGCTGACGCCGGCTTCGTCGTACCGGCGCAGCGCTTCGACGAACTCCAAGCCGCGCGCACGGGCAAACACGTCGATCTTGGCAACCGAGCTGTCGCCCACGCCGCGTTTTGGCGTGTTGATGACCCGCTTGATACTGACTTCATCGCTCGCGTTGGCCGCCACCTTGACGTAGGCCATGACGTCTTTGACCTCGCGGCGATCGTAGAACCGGGTGCCGCCGAGGACTTTGTACGGGATGCCGACCCGAACCAGATACTCCTCCAGCGCGCGGCTTTGGGCATTGGTTCGATAAAAGACCGCCTGATCGCCCCACCGGATGTGCTCGTCGTCGTGGAGCCGCGACATGGTGTTGGCGATGAACTGCGCCTCGTCGCTCTCGTCGTCGGCGTGGTAGCGCACGATGGCTTCGCCACCCTCTTGCTCGGTCCACAGCTCCTTCGGTTTGCGGCCCATGTTCCGAGAGATGACAGCGTTGGCCGCATCGAGGATGTTCTGCGTCGACCGGTAGTTCTGTTCCAACACGATGACCGTGGTGTCGGGAAAGGCTTCCTCGAATTCGAGAATGTTGCGGATGTCGGCGCCGCGAAATCGGTAGACGGATTGATCACTGTCGCCGACGACGCAGATATTTCGGTGCGACGATGCGAGCTGCAGCACCAGCTCGTTCTGTACGTGGTTCGTATCTTGGTATTCGTCGACCAGGATGTATTTGAACCGGCGCTGATAGCTCTCGAGAACGTCCGGACAGCGTTTGAACAACTCGACGGTTTGACCGAGCAGATCGTCGAAATCCATCGCCCCGGCCTTGTGCAGCCGGGCCTGATACTCGGTGAAGACCTCGCCGATGCGTTTCTCGAAGATCGTCTGCGCCCGGTCGACGTAGTCGATCGGACCGAGACCATCGTTCTTCGCAGCGCTGATGCTGGCATGCACCGAGCGAGGCGGAAACTTCTTGGTGTCGATGTTGAGATCGCGCAGCACATAGGTGGTGAGCCGCACCGCGTCAGACTGGTCGTAGATGGTGAACCCCGACGGATAACCCAAGCGCTTCGCGTCGCGTCGGAGAATACGCACGCACGCCGAGTGGAACGTCGAGACCCACATCTTCTCGGCGACCGGACCGACGAGTGCGCCGACCCGGTTCTTCATTTCGTCGGCCGCCTTGTTGGTAAAGGTGATGGCCAGGATCTCGAACGGCGACACCTGGTGTTCTTGCATCAGGTGCGCGATGCGGTGGGTGAGCACGCGGGTCTTGCCCGAGCCCGCGCCGGCCACGACCAACAACGGCCCGTCCCCGTGCAGCACCGCGTCGTATTGGGCAGCATTGAGGCCTGCGAGAAGCTCTGACTCCGACATCCCGGCCACCCTACAGGGCAGGGTCCGGTGCTCCAGCGTGCTCAACCGGCGAAGGATCAGTCGACGATCGTGACCCTCACCGTGAATGTGTCCTCGCTGACGGCAACAACGTTGCCGCCGCCATCGAGCTCGACGAGCTCGACGTCGAATTCGGCCCACTCACCGTCGTCGCCTCGGAGTTCGACTGCGCCGTAGGATCCGGCGAGGGGGAACGGGGGGTTGTAGTAGTCGAAACTGGGGAAGTCGACACCGAGGATCGGGAAGACGCCGCCGATCAGGACGTCGTGCGTGTGGTACATGACGGCCCCAAACGGATCCCTTGTCGCAGCGATCCGATAGGAGTAGTCGCTGGCAGTCTCATCGGGCGCTCCTGGTCCGATGCCCGTGATCGGCATGGAGAACGAGTTCTGCTGGCTGTCGTTCGTCGAGACACTGATCAGACCCGGGTCATCGAAGACCGGTGGGCTGTTCACCGGCGTCACGTCGACGCGGAGGCGCTTGGTGTCCGAAACCTGGCCAAAGGTGTCGACCAATCGGAAGAACACGTCGAAATCATCGCCGTTCACCAGAGGATCGGGCGTAAACCGCAACGTTTGACCCGTGACATCGGCCGGGTCGATATCTGCGGTCACATTGGCTGGAGCGCTGACGATCGTTATGCGGTCGAAGTCGCTTTCCTGACTCGGCGTGACGACGTCGACGGAGTACGAGGTGTTTTCGTCGATCGTGGCGGAGTAGTTGTTGGCGATCGGTGCGGGGTTGGTGGTGAACGACAATGACGAGGGTCGGTCGCCCGAGGTGGCGAGTCTGATGTTGCGGTGGCGCACGCGCAGCTCCACAACCAGTTCGTGGCCGGCAACAACGACGTAGTCGTTAGATCCCAGCGCTACTTCCACTCGGCTCCAGCCCGGCCCGACCGGTAGATGCACGCCGGCCGAGGCGATGGTCGTACAACCGACGCCGCCGGCGTCACAATCCTGGAAGCTCACCTCTACGTGCGCATCGCGCGTCGCGACGGCGTCGTTGGCCTGCACCCACAGCTCTGCAGAAATCGGACTGCGCACGGTGACGTTGTCGACGACGTCCACATGCCAGGTGTACGACGTCGGACCGACGGCGGCGGCATCGTTGGCGTCGTACAGCATCGTGCCCGGCTGACCATCGACGTCGTGATCTCCCTCGGCACCAGAGGTGGGGAGGGGCACGGTCAGCAGGTCGAAACGCCCAGTGCCGTCGGGCGTCGACGGTTCGTCGAGGTACATGGTCGTCGTTTCGGCACCGGCGCCAACGAAGACATACACCGTGGTGGTGCGGGAAGCTGCGCCATCGGTAACGGTATAGGTGAACGAGTCGATGCCGTACGAAAGCCCCGAGGGCGTGTAGAGCACCGAGCCGTCCGGCGCGACGACGGCCGACCCGTGTGCACCCGAGGTGTTGCCGGTGACGACCAACGAATCACCGTCCTCGTCGTAGTCGTTCGCGAGCAGGCCATCGCCGGCGGCGAGCAGCGTCGGACCGACGGCGAGGAAAGAGTCCTTTGCCAGGACGGGCGGATCGTTCACCGGCGTCACCGTGACCGTGACCGTGGCGGTTCCGACCGCTGCGGCCGGATCGGTGAGTTGGTAGGCAAACGTGTCGATGCCGGAGAAATCCGGCGGCGGGGTGTAGCGGATGCGATTCATGCCATCGAGCACCAGCACGCCACCGTTGTCGCTGAGCACCTTCGGAAGCGACGCCGTCAGCTCGGCGTTGAGATGGTCGGGATCGGCGTTTGTGTCGTTGGCGAAGACGAGCAACCACGTGGTCGTGTCCTCCACCACGGTCGCAGCGTCATCGACCGGAACCGGCGCGTCGTTGTCGCCGGCGATGACGATGTCGAACGTTGCGGTCGCCGCTTGCGCCCCGGCTGCATCCTTGGCTTCGACCGTCACGGTTGTCGTCCCGGTCTTGTTCAATGCGGGCGTGAACGAGAGCGTGCCGTCAGCAGCCAGCGCAGGCTGACCGGCGGCGTCGAACAGGCTCGAGAGGAACCCGGTGAGGGTGAACGTCACCGAATCGCCGGCTTCTTCGGCCGGGCCGCCGACGATCGCGGTGGCCCATGAGCCGGAGAACGGGGTGTCCTCGGTCGCGTTGACGGTAGATGCCCCGGCGGTATAGGACGGCGGATCGTTCACCGGCGTCACTACGAGCGTGACGGTCTGCGATGCAGACGTGTCCGACCCGCCATTGAGCCGCCCCCCGTTGTCGGTCGCGATGACCGTCAGGGACGTCGTGCCGTTGGCGTTTGCCCGGGGCGTGAAGCTCAACGCGCCGCTTCCGGCGACCGACGGCCGTCCCGTTGTGGTGAACAGCGTCGGGTCGAACCCGGTCACCGAAAAGGTGACCGACTGGCCGGATTCGCTGGCCGGACCCGGAGAAATGCCCGTGGCCCAACCGCCGGAATACGCTCCGCTGTCCTCGGTCACCGTGACGCCGCCGCCGTTGAAGAAGCTCGGGGCGTTGTTCACGTCGGTGATGGTCACGACCACCGTGGCCGTGTCGCAGTTGCCGACGTCGTTGCAGATCTCGTAGGCGAACCCGTCGACCCCGACGAGGTAGCCCGTCGCGGTGTACACGATGCCGGACCCGGTCACGACAGCAGTACCGCGGGTCGGAGCGACCGCCAGCCGGAGGGTGGACGGATCGAGGACCGCACGAGCGTCGGTGTCGTTGGCCAACACAGCGATCGTTACCGAACCACCTTCGAGGACGCCGGCGCTGTCGTCATTCGCGGTTGGCACGCTCGGAGCGATCGTGGTCGTTGTTGTCGGCGCGGCGGTCGTCGTGGGAGCAGTCGTTGTGGGAGTGACCGTGATGGTCGGAGCGGTCGTAGTGGTCGTCGTCTCGGGAGGCAGCGCCTCGACGTCGACCGAAGCCACGCCGACTGCGGCGCCGCCGTTGCCGTCCTCCACGCGATAGCCAACCCGAACCCGGCGCGAAGCCGAGGCGGGTGGCCGGAAGAACAGGCGGTTGTCGACAACGACGACATCGCCTTGTGTCTGGCGGCGGAACCCATCGATCTGCGATAGGTCGGTACTGGCGGCGACGATCTCCAAGGCGTCGCCATCGGGGTCGAAGTCGTTGGCGAGCACGTCGATCTCGACGGTTTCGCCGGCCAGTACCGAAGCGACCGGGTCCTCAACCAATATGGGCGGGTCGTTCACAGCGGCGACCTGGACGGCGACGAGCGATTCCTCACACAGATCCTCCCAGCAGAGCTCGATCGGAATGTTGATCGCCCCGTGGAAGTTCGAGGGCGGCGTGACGACGATCGATCCGGTCGCGTCGACCCGAGCCGGGATATTGCCGACCGTGATCACGACCGAGTCGGGCGGCGTGGTGGCGAGTTCCGACGGCACGATGATAAGGGTGCCGTCTTCTTGCACGGTGAACACCCTCCTGGTGAGTTCGGGGGCGGCGAACGCAATCGAACTCGGTGGCGGTTCTTCCAGCGCTTGCGGCACGTCGGCCACGCTGGGCGCGACCGCCGCGCCGGCCGTGACGACCGCTGCCGCGGCAACGGCAGCCGACGCGAGGGGCGAAGCAGCCGCCGACACGGGAAGTCGCACCAGGATCGGTGCCTGCGCGACCCAAGACAACGGTCCCATAGCGGAGCGCAGACGGCCGAGCGAGATTCGCAGGAACGCCTTCACCACCATCGGATCGAACTGCGTACCGGCGCAGCGGGCGATCTCTTGGCGCCCCTCGGCGGGAGAGCCGGCTTGCTTGTACGAACGAATGGACGTGATGACGTCGAACGCGTCGGCCACGGCGACGATTCGGCCGGCCAGCGAGATGTCCTCTCCCGCGAGCCCGTACGGATATCCGTCCCCGTCCCATCGCTCGTGGTGATGGCCCGTCGCATCGGCCCATTCCCCCAACCACGGTCGCAGCGGGCCGACCATGTCCATGCCCGCCCGCGGGTGCTGTTTGAGAATCTTCCATTGCTCGGCGTTGGGGCGGCCGGGCAGGTTCAGAATCTCGGCCGGAACCGTGAGCTTGCCGATGTCGTGCACCAACCCGGCCCAGTGCAACTTGTTCAACTCGTCGTCGGTGAGGCCCATCTCCTCACCGATCATCATCGTGTAGGCCCGGACGCGCTCGGTGTGGCCACGGGTCTTGCGATCGTGATCGTTGAGCTGATTCGCCAACTGGAGCAGAGCCTCGGCAGCCTCGACCGGCGTGCCGTCGGCATCGAGTTCATCCGCCTCGAGTTTGCGTTGCAGCTGACGCACCGTGTTGGTGCGCATGGCGAGCTTGAAACGAGATGGCGCCTCGTCGGGGAAGACCAGCGTCAGGCGAAGCAGCGCGACGATGGGCAGCAATCGACGCGTCATGCGCTCGACCAACAGCAGCAGACCGGTTGACGAAATGAACAACATCAGGAACCAGGACACCGTCGGCAACACGCCCAAGGGGCGCGGCCAGATCTTTGTCGCCCACATCACAA
>CBESNZ010000124.1:0-8810 GCA_965531045.1 uncultured Acidimicrobiales bacterium | reverse complement strand
ACTGCCGGCGACGGGAAATCACCATGCGGCAGGAGCAGCGTGACATGCAGCACGCCGTCGATCCGCTCGACCGGGCCGATGATCCAAGGATTGTCGATCGCCCCCGCCGGCAGGTCGGCGGCGCCCGCCATCCCGTAGACCGTGTCGGTCGGGACGATCACACACTCACCCGCCGACAACGCGGCCACGGCCGCCGGGCGGGCAGCCGGATCGCCGACCGAAATCGTCCGCTCGTTCACCGCCGGGCCCGGAGCGTTCGCGGCCGACCGGCGAGGTCGGGAAGCACCTCCACCTCGGTGAACCCGGCGCCTCGAGCGGCGTCGGTTGCGGCCCGGTCCTGGGTTTCGCCGATCTCGATCACCAGCGCAGCGGCGTCGGCCAGCCACGCCGATGCGTGTTCGATGATGTGGGCGATGTGTTCGAACCCGCTCGGCTCCGCCAGGAGCGCTTCGGCCGGTTCCCAATCGCGAACCTGCTGCGGCAGCGCATCGGAGGGGGCAACGTAGGGCGGGTTCGAGACCAGCACCTGGATCGTCCCTCCCAGATCCTCCGGCAAGGCCTCGAACCACGATCCCTCGGTCAGCCGCACCCGCGTGCCGGCGGTTCCGAGGCCGGCGAGGTTGCCCCGGGCAACCGCCAGCGCGTCGGGCGATGCGTCGGTGGCCCACACCTCGACGTCGGATCGCTCCGCAGCAATCGACAGTGCGATCGCTCCCGAGCCCGTCCCGAGGTCGACAACACGGGTTGCCCCGAGACGATCGATCTCCGCCAGCGCAACATCGACCACGCCTTCGGTCTCGGGCCGCGGGATGAGAACCCGTCGGTCGACGAGCAGGTCGAGCGTGCGAAAGCCCCAGTTTCCGAGCACGTACTGCAGCGGCTCGCCCGCGAGTCGGCGCTCGATCATCGCATCGAAGCGGGAGATGCCACCGTTGGTCACCAACTCGTCGAGGCCGAGGACAAATTCGGCGCCGGAGAACCCGCCGGCTTCCTCGACGAGTCGACGAGCGTCGACTCCCGGCGATTCGACCACGTCTGCGAGACGGGTTTGCGCCTCGATGTACAGCTCACGCCACGCGATGGTGCCGTCGGCGCCTGGCATCGTCAGACCTCTTGGCTACGAAGCTGTTCCGACCGCTCATGTTGGACCAAGGCGTCGCTGATCTCGTCCAGTTCACCGGCCAGAACCTTGTCGAGGTTGTGCACCGTCAGCTTGATCCGGTGATCGGACACTCGATTTTCCTTGAAGTTGTACGTGCGGATTTTCTCGGACCGATCACCGGTCTTCACCTGATCCTTGCGGGCGGCGGAGAGCTCGCTGCGCTGGCGTTCCTCTTCGGCCTGGAGCAGGCGGGCCCGAAGCACCCGCATGGCCTTGGCCTTGTTCTGCAGCTGACTTTTTTCGTCCTGCATCGCCACCACGACACCCGTCGGCTTGTGGGTGATCCGCACGGCGGAGTCGGTGGTGTTGACCGATTGACCACCGGGGCCCGAGGACCGGTACACGTCGATTTGAAGGTCGTTCTCGTCGATCTCGACGTCGACCTCGTCGGCTTCGGGCAAGACGGTAACCGTCGCTGCAGAGGTATGCACGCGACCTTGCGACTCGGTCACGGGCACGCGCTGGACCCGATGGGTGCCACCTTCGTGTTTCATCCTCGTCCACACCGCATCGCCCTTGAGCATGAACGTGACGACGCTGAAGCCTCCCATGTCGGACGGATGCGAGCCCAGCATCTCGAAACCCCAGTTGTGTCGTTTCGCGAACGAGGTGAACATTTCGAACAGGTCGCGAGCGAAAAGGTTCGCTTCTTCGCCACCGGCGGTGCCGCGAATTTCGACGATCACGTTCTTGTCGTCGTAGGGATCCTTGGGCAGGAGCAGCACCTGCAACTCTTCGTCGAGCCGTTCGATCGCGGCCTCGAACTTCGCGACGTCGGCCAGCATCTCCGCTTTGTCATCACCCACAGACTCGGCCGCCATTTCGGCGGCCGTGTCGCGGTCTTCCACGGTCTGCTGGCGTTCACGCCACACCGTGACGATGTCGTTGAGCTCCTTGTAGCGCCGCGAGACGTCGCGGTAACGGCCCTGATCGTTGTGCAGCTCCGGGTCGCCGAGGCGCGCTTCTACGTCGGCGTGCTCGCGTTCGAGCATCTCGAGCCGGGCTGACATGTCAGACATGGCCTGCAGCGTAACGGGCGGCCTCGCTGGACAGCTGCCTACAACGGCCAGGGAGGTGGGACAGCGAGTGTCCGGACCGGGACGTCGAGCAGATCCAACAGGACGCCGATGATCGGCATGGCCTTGTCCTCGGGGACGACGTGCACCAGGGACGACGCGCTATGACGCACCAACAGGTCGGCGCTGTGGGCAACCACTTCGACATCGGCGCCGAGTGAACAGACGACGAGCGTGCCGTCCTGGGTGATGGCGGCGGCTGGCATCGAGGCGATCACGCCCGCCCGCCTGTACAGCGGTTCGACGGGCTCGAGCGACGCCACATCGATCGACTCGGGATCGGCCAGCACCGCAGCACGAAGCCAGCGCTCGCGTGCCACCCGGTTGAGACCGTGGGCAGCCGGACCGTCAGCGGACCGGATCTCACTGATCTGGGCCACCGCTTCGTGAAGCGACTGCGCCGCCGGCGTGGCCCCGCGCAACATTGCGCCTGCCTCCTGATCGAACTTCCCGACGCCGACGTCGAGCACCGGCTCGCCGTCGAGAACCACGATGCGGGCGAGTTCGAGCCCGAGAAGCTCGCCGGTCACCTCACCGTGTTCAACGACCAGATCGAGTCCCGCTTCACGAATGATTGCGATCAGATCGTCGACGCCATCTATCGGGGCGACGACGTCGGCGTGATCGATCGGGTCGGCCAATTCGACCGACCGATCGACAATGCGGTGGACCTGCGTGGGCAGGCGGAGGCGCGTGGCCTGTCGGGCGAGCACCGCGGCTGCGGCCGGATCGTCGACGAGCACGGCGAGTTGACCTGCGTTGCGGCGCACGATCAAGGCCAGCACGGCGCCGAGGTGATCGCGAGGTTCGTCGGCCAGGTACGCAACGGCGAAGGAGCGTTCGGACCCATCGACGTCGATCTTCGACCCCACCACGACAGCACCGAAGGGAAGATCGACGAGGTCGCCTACGACGCCGAAGTTGTCGGTGGCCAACGCACCGAGCTTGGCCCGGTAGAGCGAACGGCGTTGTTCGTTGTCCATGAGCGGCGAGCCGAGTGACTCGGCTCGGTTCGTTACTCTTCTTCGGAGGTGGCTGCGGCTTCGGGGGCGGCCTCGACCGGTGCCGGAGCAGCGGCTTCGGGGGCCGGCGTGGCTGCGGCGGTTTCGCCGGCTGCGTCGTCGCCCTCTTTGCGGCTGCGACCGTAACGACGCTCGAAGCGCTCGACGCGCCCCGCTGTATCGACGATCTTCATCTGGCCGGTGAAGAAGGGGTGGCTGGCCGAGCTGATCTCGAGCTTCGCCAACGGATAGGTCTGACCCTCGTATTCGATCGTGTCAGGCGTGTTGATCGTCGACCGGACAAGGAAGTTGGTGCCCGAGGACTGGTCCTGGAACACAACAGGACGGTATTCGGGGTGGATGTCAGACTTCATAGTCGTCCAGTCTGAACGGGCGGACCCGCGAATCCAACCCGCAAGGGCGATCTCACTTCATTTCTTTCAGAAAAGCTTCGTTGGTCTTGAACGATCCGAGGCGGTCGATGAGCATCTCGAGCCCGGCGGCCGGTCCCCCATCGATGGCGCCGAGTACTCGACGAAGCTTCCATGCCTGATCGAGCGCTTTGGGCGTGAACAGCAGTTCTTCGTGTCGCGTCGATGAGCCGAGCACATCGATAGCGGGGTAGATCCGTTGCTCGGCAAACGAACGGCTGAGGCGGAGCTCCATGTTGCCGGTGCCCTTGAACTCCTCGAAGATGACATCGTCCATCTTCGAGCCGGTCTCGACGAGCGCGGTCGCCAAGATCGTGAGCGATCCACCTTCTTCGAGATTCCGGGCGGCACCGAAGAACTTCTTCGGCGGGTACAACGCTGCGGCGTCGACCCCACCGGACAGCACGCGCCCGCTGGCGGGGGCAGCGAGGTTGTACGCCCGCGCCAGACGGGTGATCCCGTCGAGAAGGATGACAACGTCCTTTCCGGCTTCGACAGAGCGCTTCGCCCGTTCGAGGGTCATCTCGGCGACCAGCATGTGCTCGTCGGACGGTCGATCAAAGGTGCTGGAAGCGACCGACCCGGTCTTGAGCCACCGCTTCATGTCGGTGACTTCCTCGGGTCGCTCGTCGACCAGCAAGACGATGAGCTCGACGTCGGGGTCGTTGATCTCAATCGAGCGAGCGATGCTCTTGAGAACGTTGGTCTTGCCCGCCTTGGGTGGCGCCACGATGAGGCCGCGCTGACCCTTCCCGATCGGCGCGAGCAGGTCGATGATGCGGCCGGTCAGATTGTTCTCGTTGCGGGGGTTTTCCTGCTGCAGCTTCACATCGGGAAACAGCGGCGTGAGATCGTCGAAATTCGGGCGTTTGGCCGCGGTTTCGGGGTCCTGTCCGTTGATGGACTCGATATCGATGACCGCCGGATTGCGTTCGTTGCGGTTGGCGGGTCGGCCGGTGCCGACGAGGTGATCACCCTTGCGCAGCCCGAGGGACCGCACCATCTTCAGCGACACGTACGCGTCCTCCGGCGATGGCATCCAGCCGTCGACTCGAAGAAACCCGTAGCCCTCTTCGCGCACGTCGAGAAATCCGTCGACGGGAATGGGCGTGCCGTCCCACGGATCCACCGGTTCGTCGCGCTGTTGGTCGCCACGGCCGCGGCGACGGCGACGGCGGTTGCCGGGTTCGGTCTGGTCATCGCGGTTGCGGTTCCGTCCCCGACCGTCGTCGTCACGGTTGCCCTGATCGCCCCCGCCCTTCTCTGAACCGCTCTTCTCTGTGCCGCCGCTGGCCTGTTCTGCACCCTTCTTGTCCGCACCGGAACGGTCCTGACGAGATCGGTCTTGGCTGCCCTTGGCATTTTGATTCTGACGCCCACGCGCCCGGGGTGCCGGACGCTCGTCTTCCGACTTTTCGGCGGTGTCGCCGGATTCGGTATCCCCGGATTCGGTATTCGCGGAATCGGTGTCGCCGGAATCGGTATCCCCGGAATCGGCATCATCGGCCTTTGCCTTCTTGGCCGTCGGTGCGTCGTCCTTTGCCGGCGAGTCAGCAGCGTCGGCATCCCCACCTTCCCCGTCGGAGCCGACCGCTCCCAAGATCAGGTCGACAATTTCGGCCTTCCGGGCTTTCGACGGCGCCTTCACGTCGAGCGCGGCCGCGATCGCCACCAGCTCGTCGCGATCCTTTCGCTGCAGGGTTGAGCGTCGCAGTGCAGATGTATCCACTTGTTCCTCGTATCCGCCGAGCGCCGGGCGCCGGGGTCGCAGTAGGGGTGATGCTGAATTTTCCGGGGATATGGCAGTCGGATGTCGCGCTGTCGGATGTCGCGCTGTCAGATGTCACGCTGGGGCACCGGCGCCGACCAAAGAACGGCTCGACGGGCTCGAACGACCGGACCGACCATAGCGACTCGCTCAGCTGTCGAGCAACATGCCCATGAGGTCGTGACCGATGTGGGTGTCGCCCAACGCCGCTCCCGCCTCGGTGTAGACCCCACCGGGGCCCTCGACACGGCTGTCGACGAGCAAATACGGAACCGGATCGGACGTGTGGGTGCGGAGATCGAGCGGCGTGGCATGGTCGGGCAACAGCAACATCCGCCAGTCGCCCATGGCATCGAGCCCCTCGACCAAGCCGGCCAAAATGCGGGAGTCCCAGTTCTCGAGTGAGCGCACTTTTTCGGCTGCGTTTCCCTCGTGGCCGGCTTCGTCACTCGCCTCGACATGCACGATGAACAAATCGAGACCCTCGGCCAGCCCATCGAGCGCCACGTCGCGCTTGTTCTCGTAGTTGGTGTCGAAGTACGCCGTTGCGCCTTCGGCCTCGCGAACGTCGATACCGGTGAGAACGCCAAGTCCCCGGACGAGATCCACTGCGGTGACCAGTCCGGCTCGCACGCCATACGTTTCGGCGAAGTTGGCCATGGCGGGCTGCGGACCCTGACCCCAGAGCCAAATCTGGTTGGCATCGCTCGCAAATCGACTGACGACAGCTTTCGATGCCTCCATCAGCGCGATGAGTTGTGGCGCCGCCGGGCCGGCCGGCATCACGACCGGTTTGTCGATGAGATCATGCGGCAGGGTGCACTCCGCGCTCATCCATGTGGCGGGAACCACCAAGGTGTGCCGGTACGAGACGCCCGGGTGAAACGCCACCTCGTCCGTGCCGAGTTCGGCGTCGAGCGCCGCGATGATTTCGTCGGCGACATCGACACTCGGATTGCCGCCGTTGTAACTGGCCATGATGCCGTCGACCACCGTGACAAGGTTGCAGCGGTACGCGATCTGATCGTCGCGCAGCACCAGACCGGCCGCAGCGGCTTCGATCGGTGCGCGACCGGTGTGGAAATCGATCGGGTTGTATCCGAAGATCGACATGTTCCCGACATCGGAGCCCGGCGCCATGCCCGCGGGAATCACATCGGCGAGTCCGACGACACCACGGGCGGCCAACGAATCGAGCACCGGCGTGTCGGCCACCTCGAGCGGCGTGCGACCGCCGAGCAGCTCGGTGGGCAGATCAGCGCACCCGTCCGGTACACATACGACGTATTTCATAAGCCTGGAACCCTACCGGTCACACTCCGAGGCGACCCGCTAGCGGGAACTGTTTTCCCGCACGTAGGCCATGACGGTCGCAAGGTCGTTGTCGAGCGTCACGAATTGCTCGGGCCGCTCGAGCAGATCGGCGAGATGCTCCGGCAACTCGGGCCGAATACCCGTCGCCGCCTCGACGGCGTCGGGGAACTTGGCGGGGTGCGCCGTTGCGAGTGTCACCAACGGCGTGCTGAGATCCCGCCGGGCCGTTTCGGCCGCGTGCACACCGACGGCGGTGTGGGGATCGATCAACAACCCGGTGTCGGCATAGGTCCGGCCGATCGTGGCCTTGGTCTGCTCATCGTCAACGCTCACACCGCTCCACCGTTCGGTGAGCGGTCCGAACCGATCGGCGTCGAGTTGCATTCGGCCGCTGTCGCGAAACGATGCCATGGCGGTCGCCAACGCTTCACCGTCGCGGTTCCAGAGTTCGAACAGCAATCGCTCGAGGTTTGACGACACCTGAATATCCATGCTGGGCGACAGCGTCGGGTGCACGCCGCCGATCGACATGGAGCCCGTCGAAAAGAACTGGGTGAGGATGTCGTTGCTGTTGCTCCCGACGATGAACTGGTTGACGGGGACACCCATCCGCCGTGCAACCTCGCCCGCGAAGATGTTGCCGAAGTTTCCCGTGGGCACGGCGAACGACAGCGGCGACTGCATCCGACCGAACCGTTGCCCGGCCCATGCGTAGTAGACGACCTGCGCCATGACCCGGGCCCAGTTGATCGAGTTGACCGCGCCGAGGTGTTGATCGGTGCGGAACCCGACGTCGGCGAACATGGCCTTGACCATGTCCTGACAGTCGTCGAAGGTGCCGCGGACCTCGACGCAGTGCACATTTGCAGCATCGACGCTGGTCATCTGCTTGCGTTGGACCTCGGACACCCGACCTTCGGGGAACAAGATGAACACCTCGAGCGTGTCGCGGTCACGGCAGGCTTCGATCGCCGCCGAACCGGGATCGCCCCAGGTCGCGCCGACGCTGGTGAGCTTCTCTTGACGAAGCGTGAGCTCGTGATCGAACAGGCGCCCGACCAGCTGCAGTGCGACGTCCTTGAATGCCAGCGTCGGACCCCAAAACAGCTCCATCAGCCAGTGATTGGGACCGATCTCGACGAAGGGAATGACCTCGTCGTGGTGGAACGACCCGTACGCGTCAACCACCATCTGCGCAAAAGCCGCCTCATCGATGGCCCCTTCGACAAAAGGCATCATGACGGCGGTGGCGACCTCGGCGTAGCCACCCGCAGCATCGACGGCCGGAAGGGTCGGCCACGACTCCGGCACGTAGAGGCCCCCGTCGCTGGCAAGGCCGGCGAGCAAGGCATCGGAAAAGTCGAGCGCCGGCGCGCTCGAACGGGTACTGACATAGTGCATTGCCATGTCAGCCCGCGATGACGCGCATCAGCGAACCGGAACTGCGAACGACGTCGAGATGTTCGATCTCGGCAAGACATTGACGCACGTCGGCCTCGCGGGCGACATGGGTGATGAACGTGAGTCGGGCGGCCTCGCCGAGGCCGGCCTGTTCCATGGTTCGAATCGATACGCCTCGGCCGCCGAACACCTGCGCAACCTGCGCGAGAACACCCGGCGAGTCGGCCACGTCGACGCTGATGGAGAATGCGGATTCGACATCATCGATCGGTCGGATCCGAGCGCGGGGCAAGTCGCCGATCTTGGCAAAGCTGCCTTGCTCGAGGTTGAGCGAGGCGTCGATCAGGTCGCCCAGGATCGCTGAAGCGGTCGGTCGTCCACCGGCACCGCGGCCGTACATCATCAGGTCGCCGACCGAACCGCCGCTGATGAAGACGGCGTTGAAGCTGTCGCGAACCGAGGCGAGTGGATGGGTGTCGGGAACCAAAGCCGGGTGGACACGCACGGCGACCTCGGGCGCCGTGCCATCGGCGATCGACGCCGGCTCGGCCAGCTCGGCGATGGCCAGCAGTTTGATGACGTGCCCGATCCGGGCCGCAAAGTCGATGTCATCGCCGGTGACGGCGGAGATTCCCTCGTGGTAGACGTCGCCGGCCA